>CALJLT010000021.1 GCA_937982425.1 uncultured archaeon
TACGAGATCGTATTCGGTGACTGGAGTTCAGACGTTTGCTCTTCCGATCTAAAATATATTATAAAATATATATTTTAGAATATATAATAAAGTTCTTTAACTACCTTTTTTTTATATAAAGATGGGATTAAAAAGAGTAATAAAAAAGGAGAATGAAAAAAAAATTCTTGAATTAATAGAAAATGCAAATTCTCCAGAATATAATGTTTCTTGGGATGAAAAAGGAATACCTCAATTTAAGAAGAAATCCGAAATTGCAAAAGGAAAAAAAAGCAAACAAGCAGGTTTAAAATTTGAATCAAAAGTGAGAGAGAATTTAGAATCTATGGGATGGGTCGTTTCAAAATGGATGAATACAGTAAATTTTGAGGGTGAAGGGAATATAGGAAAGTTGGCTCCAGCAAAAAGAAAATACAACCCTTTTTCTAAAGTAATGACAATCGGAACGGGATTTCCAGATTTTATTTGCTTTAAAAAACAAGGAGATTTTTATGAGGTAATAGGGGTAGAAGTAAAATCTAACGGATCTCTCTCTAAACAAGAAAAAGGGCAATTAACTTGGCTAATTGAAAATAAAGTTTTCTCTAGAATTTTAATAGCGAAAAAAGTACAAGAAGGAAAAAGAAGCAAAGTAGAATATTTAGATTTTAATGAAAAATACTATTTCAATAAAAAATAAAAAGAATAAAATCCAATACTTTTTATGAAATTTTCATTATTTTTTATTTTAATTTTAATTTTTCCATTTATATCCGGAATGGAAGTTTCCCTAGAATTTCCTACGGAAGTAGAATTAAATAAGGAAATAATTTTTAAAGTAATTACAGACGGCACAGGAACTTATGATGTTAAAATTGATCCTCTAAATCCTCAAGGAAGCAGAGTTGCCAGAATTTTAAATTCAGGAGTTTGGAAATCAACTAATTATTATGTTATTTCTTCTCTAAATTCAGAGCAAGAGTATAAATTAATTTTCCAGGAATATACAGGGATGGCTTATATAACCTTAAAATTGAGAGATTCATCTGGTAAAGTAGAAACCTTCGTAGGATATGAAATTAAAATTAAAGAAGCATCTTCTTCAGAAATTTTTGAAGAAGAGGAAACTCCTGAAGTTCAACAAAATCAAATTAATGATATTAAATCTGAAAATGAAAATAAGATAGAATATGAGAAAAAAATAACCAACTTTTCCAAAGATTCAATCGTTAAAAAAGAAGTAATAGATCTAACTCCAAAAACTATAAAAAGCGACATTTCTTCAGAAGAAAAAGGACCTATAAAGAAAATTTATTATGTAACTGGTTTTTGCCTCTTACTTTCTCTTTTGTTCCTTATAGATAAACAAAAAAAATCAAAGAAAAATGAGTTCAACTAAATTAACTGCAGTGATGATATTAGAAGTTATGGGAAAACCCGCAGAGCACTTAGTTGAAACTTTAGAAAAAATGATAGAATCTCTTTCTCAAGAAAAAGGAATAAAAATAAATGAAAAAGTGATTCACGAACCAAAAGAGATAGAAAAAAAACCCGGATTTTTTACGACTTTTTCAGAAATTGAATTAGAAGCAGACGACGCTTTTCTTTTGTCTCATTTAATGTTTAAGTATATGCCTTCACATTTTGAAGTTTTAGAGCCTGAAAAATTTATTTTTACAAATAAAGAATACTCTCAAATCCTAAATGAATTAACAAGAAGATTACACGGATATGATCAAATAGCTCAGATAATTCAAGTAGAGAAAAAAATCCTAGAAGATAAATTAGCTGAATACGAAAAAAAATAAATTTTATTTTTTAGAATTAGATTTTTGAATCTCTTTTTCCAAATTTACCGAACTTTTACGTGTCTTACTAAATTTGCTTTTAAAAAACCAAGAAACAGAAAGAAGAACAATTATTATGAGAATCCAACCTATAATTTTTCCATTATTTTTATCTGGAAGATGAACACAGCTACCTAAACAACAAAGTCCATCTTGAGCATATTCTCTTTCTCCTGAACAAGTTGAAGTTTTATTACAAACCTCTCCTTTCATTTCTGAACAAGTTTCTAAATCTTCCAAAGAAACATTAATATCCTCAGATTCATTTATCTCAGTAGAATTGTCCTCTTTCTTTTTAAATAAATCCCAAAAATTTCCTTTTTCCTCTTCCTCTTCTTCGATAGTTTCAGTATTATTTATTTCTTCAGGAATTTCATCTAGATAAGAATAAATTAATATTTTTTGATACTTATTATCATGAACAAAAGCTATTTCTTTAAATCCCTTGTGTTTTGTTTCAAAAGTTATTTGTTTTATCTCTCCTGACTTTAAGATAATTTTTCCATCTCCTTCAGAAATATTTTCTTTTTCTGGAACTCCTGTAGGTTTTTTAAATAAATCCCAAAAACTAAAAGTTTTAGATTCAGTATTGTTTATTTCTTCTCCAGAAGGAACTTCAAAAAATTCTTCAGAAAAATCATCGAAGTAATATTGAATTTCAATTTCTTTATTTTCAAGATTCTTCATTTCAAAAGTATAATTTTTTTCAGCAAATAAAATTCCAGGGACAATTGAGAAACTAGCTCTTTCTTCCAAAATACTAAAATTAAAGTAAGGACTAGATTGAATTATTTTATCTCCAATTTTTTCTTTTACATTATCTAAAACTATTGAATAATTATCGACTTCTTTTTCATTTTGGATTAAAATAAAAAAATAATAATCATCTTCAAATTTAATCAAATCAATTATTCCAAAAGAAGTTGGAAGATGTCTTCTATAAAATTTAATATCTTCTTTAACTAAAGGTTCATAAAAATTACCCGAAATTTTTATTACTAAATTTTCACCTTTTAAGATTTTATCATTTCCTTTAATTTCTACACCAGAGGTCAAAGAAAGAGCCAAAACAGAAATTAAAACAATTAAGAACGTTTTTTTCATTCTATTTACTCCTTACTCATATTTTTTAATTTTTCTAAAACATCGTCTAACTCTTTTGAAGATCTTTTAACAGGAACAACTCTTCTTTGTGGCATCATTCTTGGTTGAGGTGGGATAACTTTTCTTTGAGGTAAATTCATTTGTGGTTGTCTAGGATAAACTGGAGGAGGAGATTTTGGAGGGATGCCTGATTTAGGAGATTTTCCTCCCTTCATCTTCCAGATAATTTCTTTCACTTTTTCTTTATAATAAATGATTAAAGCCACAATTATAATTAAGATTAATAATACCCATATCCACCAGTAACTTCCAGAAGAAGGTTTTTGAACACAACAAATGTCTCCAAAATCACAAGTGTAAACACTAGTCTGAGCATAACCTCCCGCACAACTATATGATTCACAAAGACCTCCATTAGATTCGCAAGTAAATTCAGAAGAATCTTGAACTGGAACACATGTTCCACCAATGCAACATTTTTGGCCGTAAGATAATTCCGGAGTATTTACAGAAGAGCCATCTTTACAATACTCGCCAGATTTACAAACAACCCCCTCTTGATCATCACAAGTAAGAATAACTTCTGGAGAACTACAACAAATCTTAGAAATTCCAAAGCAACTGTATTGAGGAAGTAATTCTCCTTCACATCCAGATAAAGAAACACAATGATATCCTATCTCCTCACAATCAATAGAACTTCCAGGAATTAATCCAGAACTAGGTTTATTAAATTCTCCCCAAATAGAGTAGATTAAAAAACCATTATTAATAATATTTTTATTATCCCAACAACCATCAGAAGCTTGAACACTTTTTAACCAATCCTTTGAGAAGGTTTTTTCTTCTAATTCTGTTCCTTGAAAGGGTAAAAGTGCTAGAGAAGTATCATAAAATCTATCTCCACTAACTCTCCAGTATTGTTTATTTATTTGTTTATTCAAAATATCTGTTCTGTATTCCAATTTTCCCGTTAATAAATATAAGAAAGATTGAGGAAAGAATTGAGGAAAATCATCTACATTAGCAATTAAGTAAGGGATATATTCTGAAACATCATGACCCAAATAATTCAAAACACTGGCAGCCCAAAGAGAACCTTCATAATCACAAACTCCTAAGCTATTAGTAGAGAAACAATAAGATTGAACTTTTTCATTTGTAACTCCCCCCATAGCTGAAGAGTGCAAATTTTTCAAAACGTGAATAGTAGGATTATTTTGCTTTTTAAAAATTAGACTAGTCATAAAATTTTTATCACAACTTATTTCAAATTCTTCCTCATAGCAAGAAGGATTTATCCTAAACCAATAGCCATTAGAAGAAGGGTTTAAACACATCTGAGAATTTATTGTAACTTTTTTATCTTCACTTATTGTAGCAGTGTGAGTAGATCCTTTATAGGTTATTTTACATACTGAAGCATTAGAAGTATCAATTTGCAAATACCATTCAACATTTTTTGCAATAATTTTTTTACCTAACATCCACTGTTGAGATTTATTTGTATTTTCTCCAGAATGAGCCAATGCAAGAGTAGCCAAAGCAGTAGTTTTCAAATTACAATTTCCAGTTGGCCAACACTCTCCAGAAGACTGAGAAGAGCTTATTATTTCTTCTTTACATTTCCCTACTCCAAGATAAGCAAAAATCCTTTCTTCAAGAGTTAGAGAAGTGCAAGTTTTATTCTCAATTGTTTGGCTGAGACAAGTTTTAGCTTTATTAAGAACTTCTAAATTTTCTTCGGCGCTTAAAGAAGAAGCAGTTCCTAAGAACAATATTAAACTTAAGAAAATAAAAATTCCTATTGACTCCCTCTTTTTCATAATTAATTTATGTTAGTATTACTTTTAAATATTTCCTCATTCAATTAGATATTTTATTTGCAGCAAAATTTTTTTTGATAGTGTAATTAACAGGATTTTTTATCTTTGAGCAAAGCGAATCCGGATAACAAACTCCTATTTCTCGATAAAAATCTTTGCAATTGGGAGGAAGTATCGGTTTTCTTCTAAAACTCCAAATTAATTGAGAATGTATATACGCTTTTCTTAATGGAGTTTCGTTTTTTTCATTCCATTCATAAAGTTTTTTTTCAATAATTTCTTTCTCTAATCCTATTGATCTAAAAAAATTAATAAGTGCAAAAAGTCCTCTTTTTTTCCCGTCTTGCAAACCCTTTAAAATTCTAAGTATACAAGGAGGAAATTGGTCATCCTTTACTCCTTTTAATTGAGTAATCTTGAAGTCCGCATATTTTCCTTTAGCCCTTTTTTCATCTTCTTCTAAAAACCCAGTTTCCTTGGCCCAATCCAATGCTTGTAAAACTAATTCAGTAGCCTCTCCCTCTTTTGAATCCGGAATAAATTTTTTTACAGATACTTTCATGGGTTGAGCATCTTTTAAATCAAAAGAGTTTATTTTTTCTTTATCAATAACAACACTCGCTAAAGCTGTTTTTTCATGGAGAGAATAAGGCATTCTAAAAAGATGTCTTGGAGAAACAAGGATTATATCCAATCCCATAAGATCGTATAAATCCATTTCTTCTGAATTTGAAAAATTATCTGGATTTTTTTTAGAATTCAAATTACATTTTTCACAAATAAATAATTCTTCTCTTCTCTTTTCAAAAAGCTCTCCGTTACATTCGGCGCATTTAAATTTATCTTGTTCTTCACTCAACCTGAACTTTTTAATTTGTCCTATTCTACATTTTTTGCAAAAAAATTCAATTTCTTCATAAATTTCTGCCAATTGATTGCAAGACCTACACTTAATTCCCTTTTTTATTTTTGTAGATTTGAATTGTTCGTAAAAATCATCCGGCAATTTTTCTGAAAGTATTTTTTCAGAATAATATTTTATATATCCTGCAATTTTTCTAGGCAAATCTGGAAATAACGTAGATGTTTTTTGTTTGTTTATTTCTTTTGGAAAAGATTTCCACGGGACAATTATGTGAAAACCTTTTGATCCAGAAAATTTAACTCCAATATTTTTTAATTTGTGTTGATTAAAAGTTTCTACAATTGATTCTGCAACCATTTTGGCGAAATCAAAATATTTGCAATCTATATCAATAACTAAATCCCACCCAATTCTCAAATCGTTAGTTTTTTTCTCACTCATACCTGTTTCTATTTCAAGAGGATCTTCCCAAAGTTCTTCTGAGCAGTGAAAAGAAGTAGCTCCTTTTTTAACAAGATTAAATACATCTCCTTCATATTGAAAACTATCTGGTCTTTTGCCAAAACCATCAAAAAATCTTGGAGCAATTTCTCTATTTCTGGAAAATTCGAAAATAGCTTTTCTAATATCTGCCCGGGAATAATACAGTTGAGTTATTTTTCGTATCCTTTCCTCTTTTAAATTTGGAACTTCCATGTAAATTCTGAGCTAAAAACATTTATATAATTACCTTATTCCTAATATAACAATACTTAAAAAACAAATGAATTTAGTAATAATATGAAGTTAAGATTAGAAAACCCATTAATTTTTGCAAAAGCCATAGATTTAATTTCAGAATTAGTAATGGAAGTAAAAATAAAGTTAAATGAATTTGGACTTTCGATAGTAGCAATAGATCCGGCAAATGTTTCTATGTTAAGATTGATTGTTCCGAAAAGTGCATTTAAAGAATTTGAGGCAGATGATGAAGTTTTAGGAGTGAACATAGAAAACTTAAAAAAAATTCTTAAAAGAACAACAAAAACAGGAGATTTGATTATGGAAAGAAAGGAAAATACTTTAGAAATAAAAATAGAGGATAAGATAAAAAGAACTTTTAATTTAAGTTTAATTGAAATAGATGCGGAAGATAAAGAGTTTCCAAACCATTTAGAATTTTCCTCAAAGATTAAACTTTCTTCGGAAGATTTTGTGGATTCAATTGAAGATTGTTCAGTTGTTTCTGATTCTTGTTCTTTTAAAGTAAAAGAAGGAATTTTTATAATAGAGTCAAGAGGGCATAGTTCAGCTAGAGCTGAATTTGGAGAAGAAGTAGCAGAGATAGAAGCCGAAAATTCTCATTCAAGATATAGTTTAGATTATTTACAAAAATTTGCAAAAGCTTCGAAAAATTTTGAAAAAACTTTAATAAAATTTGCAACTGACCATCCATTAAGAATAGATTTTAATTCTGAACATCTTAGTTTAAGTTTTATTTTGGCTCCCAGAATTGAAACTGACGATTAACATTTAAAATTTTTATACAAATAATTTAGAGATGTGCCCAACTTTCCTTTTTATTGGGAAAGAAATAACCAATTGTTCCAGTACCATGGTGGACCACATGAAAGAAAAAGTATTCATGGTCCGGATTAACCACACCATTAGGTGGATAAAAGCTTATAGTGCACCATCTTAAATCTTGTAAAGAAGAATCATCTTCATCTAAAATTTCTATTTCTCCTGGAACCAATTTTCCTTCTGTTGAATGTCTAACTATTATTTTTTTTTGGGTTTCAATCTCTTCAAAGTTAAAGTTATTTTTTTCGATAAATATTTTAATTTCGTTTAAAGCATATTCTTCATAAATAGTCGGGTTTTTTTCATTAAGATCTTCCCCAGTACATTCAATCATACAAGATTTATGAATTGAAGTACAAATTGGAACGTAATTTTGAGGAACTAAAGAAAAACTTTCTTTCTCAAATTCTCCAATACAGGCATTATATGTTGACCTGCAAGTTAAATCACATAAATTTTCTTGAATTTCTGGTTCTTCATAGTTAGCTTTTGATTCTTCTGGAACGTGTTCTTCAATTTGAACTTTCTCTTGAGCTTGTTTCATAAATAAACAGCCAAAAAATCCAGAGCATTCTTTTTCATTTTTAACAACATTACCAGTTATAATGGAACTAGAAATAAAAAGTCCTAGAAAAAAAGCAGCTATTGCAGCTATTGCAACATAAGTATAAATCTGTTTTTTCATTTTAACTCTTTTTATAATTAAACTTATCTTATAAACTTTTTAAATTTTGTTAAATGAGAAAATTAACATTTAAGATAAACTTTTATAAATAGAATTATCTTTTAAAAATAATGAGAGGTGCGCGTAATAATAAAGGGCAAGTTACAATTTTTATAATTCTCGCTATAGTTATAGTTGTTTTAGGAGTAATCATCTACGCTTTTTTACCTCAAATAAGATCGACAATTGGTTCAGAATTACAATCTCCTCAAGTTTATTTACAATCTTGTTTAGAGGATGAAATAGAAGACGCAGTTTATGATCTTTCACTTCAAGGAGGATCCTTAAATCCCGAATTTTATTATCTTTATGACGAAAGCAAACTCCAATATCTTTGTTACACTTCTGAAAATTATGAATTTTGTAATCCTCAAGTTCCATTTTTAAAAAAAAGTGTTGAAAAAGAAATAAAGGATTCTATAAGCGCGGATGCAAATGAATGTTTAAATTCTCTTGAACAAACTTACAAGAGAAAAGGTTATGACACTCAACTAAAAAAAGGAAGTTTAGAAGTAGAACTTCTTCCTCAAAGAGTTTTAGTAACACTTAATTCAGAATTAACTTTGAAAAAGAAATCTTCGGAATCCTATGAGAAATTCAATATAATTTTGGACAATAATATTTATGAACTTGTATCTCTTTCAGCGAGTGTTGTGGAAAAAGAGGCTTCACAAGGAGAGGTTGACATTTTAATTTATATGATGGCTTATCCAAAATATAAATTAGAAAAATTAGAACAATCAGATGGAACAAGAGTTTACATTTTTACTGAAAGAAACAAAGAAAATAAATTTCAATTTGCCGTTAGGAGTATGGCTTTCCCTCCAGGATATTAAAATGAAAAAATTAAATTTTATTCTTATTTTTGGAATTTTATTTTTTAGTTTTGGATTGATAAGTGCTCAATCTGTTTGTTGTGAAAAAACCACTTCGGGAGCTTGGTGTCAATTCGTAGATCAAACTCAGTGTGCTTCTTCAAATGCCGCTTTTACTTCTTGTGATCAAACTTCTTATTGTCAAGCAGGAACTTGTATGGATACAGATTCAGGAACTTGTATGCCAAATACTCCAAAAGCAACTTGTGAAAATTCAGGAGGTTTTTGGGATTCTAGAGAAAAGCACCAAATTCCAGATTGTCAACAAGGATGTTGTATTGTTGGAGATGAAGTGGCTTTCGTA
>CALJLT010000022.1 GCA_937982425.1 uncultured archaeon
TATTATTGCTATGTTTGATAAAGCATTTTTATATTTTGGTAAAGACAGCTATATTAGAGATATATAATTATAAGTTGATAAATTGATTAACTAAATATATATTAATCATATCTGGATTTATTTCTATTTTTTTAGGCATAATAGGTATATTTCTACCTCTTTTGCCAAGAACTCCTTTTTTGATCTTATCAGCTTATTGCTTTGCTAAAAGCTTAGAGAGATTTTATAATTGGCTTATTACAAATAGGTATTTAGGAAGTTACATCAAAAATTATAGAGAAAATAGAGCAATTAGCTTAAGAGCAAAAATACTTAATGTATCATTGTTATGGATAGTAATAGGATATACTGCCATTTTTATTATAGGAATAATCTATCTTAAGGTATTATTATTTGCAATAGCTTCTGGAGTTACTTATCATTTGTTATCTTTGAAGACATTAAAGTAATAGTAGATAAATATAATTTGCCTAAGTGAATGACATCATTAGAAAAAAATATAACATGAAAAATCGTATACAATTGAAATTTATGAATCCTACAAATAGAAAAATATATTTTATTCTTTTAGTTATCCTTTTAATTTTTATTCCAATATTAATTTTCGGAACTAGCGATAATAGTGTAGAGGAAATTGGTAATTATAATTATTTAATATGGCCATTATTATTATTTATATTTACTTTCGCATTAGGTATTGTTGCAGTATTAGGGGGTATAAGCGGAGCAGTATTGTATGTCCCTATGCTAAGTGGTTTTTTCCCATTTCATATTGATTATATTCGAGCTTCAGGATTATTAGTTGCATTATCTAGTACAATTTCAGCAAGTCCTAGATTGTTAAGAAATGATCTTATAAGTTTAAGATTAGCTTTGCCTATGGGGCTGTTGTCTTCCACTGCATCAGTTTTAGGCGCTTATACTGGTTTAGCTTTGCCAACAAATTTACTTCAGATTTTTTTAGGCTGTTTAATATTATTTGTAGTTTTTGTTCTTATTAAATTCAGGACAAATAATAATTCAATGAATAATAAACAAGATATAATTTCTACTT
>CALJLT010000023.1 GCA_937982425.1 uncultured archaeon
TAATGTTTTGTAAAAGAATAAATGTTTTTTTTAAGTCATATTAATTGGAACCAATTAGATAATGTATTAAAAAATATTAGGCGTTTGTAACTAAATTTTAATTCCCAAAAATACAACCCAATTATAAATTATAAACTTTATCAAAAAAATAATCCAAAGAAACCTTGTGAGAGATGTGGTATGCCGTCTAGTATTAATAATGAAACAGGCTTGTGTAAGAGTTGTTCTTCAATAATTAGAAGAAAAACAGAGTGGCCTTCTCCAGATCAATTAGAAAAAGATTTGGAGGAGATGTCTTTCCGTGCAGTAGGTAAAAAATATGGAGTTTCAGACAATACTATTAGACGATGGGCAAAAAAATATAATCTCTTGAAAGGAGAATAAAAATGAGCCATTTTGTAGTTGGTGTTATTATGGATAAAGAAGATGTAGAGAAAGATTTAGAAGATTCTCTTCATGAAATACTTAAAGAGTATGATGAGGATAAACAGATTCCAGAATATGAAGAGAAATGTTATTGTATTAAATCAAACGCGAGAGATAAAGCAAAAGAAATTATAGAAAAAGAAACAGGTAAAACAGTTGAAGATTTCAGGGAAGAAATTGCTGGGATTGAAACCTGGGAAGAAAGAGATAAAAAATGGAAAGAATTAACAGAAGATTATTTTTATAGATTAGACCAGCTTACATTAGAGGAAACAGCAACAGCAAAACCAGATAAAGATTGTGAAAATTGTAAAGGAACAGGCTTATATAAAACAACCTATAATCCGAATTCTAAATGGGATTGGTATGAAATTGGAGGAAGATGGTCTGGGTTAATTAATAGGAAAGATATTGTTTCTGTACAAGAAACTATAGATTATGTAAAAGAAAATAATTCTCTTTTTGCTTTTCTTACTCCTGATGGGAAATGGTTTGAAAAAGGAGAAATGGGGTGGTTTGGTTGCTCTTCCAATAATAAAAAAGAAACTATTTGGAAAGAAGACAGCTTGAATATTTTAGAGAATTTTAATTCTGATGATTTTCGCGTCGTTCTTGTAGATTGCCATATATAGAAAGGGGGAATAATGAAAGAGCATAGCATAATTGATTTAATTACAAACAGTAGCACATCTGTTTATATAATGCCTGTAGAAAATGCATTAGAAAAATCTAAAAAAACAATA
>CALJLT010000024.1 GCA_937982425.1 uncultured archaeon
ACGCTCTTCCGATCTCATATTTTTAAGCAACACTTTTTTAACTTTGAGCTCTTCTGTTCCATTAATATCTTTTCTCACTGTTTCTTTATATTTTTCAGAAGATTCATTCCAAACAGCAATTTTTAATTCTATTTTAGTATTATCACCATCTTCGCTAAATAATTTTGTAGATACCATAATTGAAATATCTAAATCTATGTCAAAACTAAGGTTATCTCTAAATTCTCCAATATCATTTTTCATAATTTGGCAATGTTCTTTATTTTCCAAATATTCTTTAATTTTGATAGATATATCTATGATTTTAGCTTCTCTAAACTTTTGAATAATCTCATTGTACTGTTTTTGATCTGCTAATCGCATTGATTTTATAGTATTTTCAATTTCTTCCAATTTTTTCTGCCATATTTTTCTGGAATAATTTTTTGGTTTTACGATTTCAGAAAGCCATTCTAATTTTTTAAGAATCGCTCTATAACTTGTTTTGTTGCTTATTTCTTGCAGATAATCTGAACAAATTAAATTGCAATCTTTATCTATATTTTCCAGCAACTTTTTCTCTTTCTCCAATTCTTCTTTTTTTACTATAATTTTATCTTGATGATATTTTATCTTATTTATAAGTTGCCCAAAATTTTGAGATGATAAATTTATACTGTTAAAAGATATGTTTCCCAATTTTTCTATGGCGTTATTAGCTAATGTGATTTTATTGTTTAGCGTTCCTGGAGTATCTGAAAATTCTAATTCTATATTGCCCAATTTTGCAATACTTTCGATATCTTTCATAACATTTGTAAAATTTATCTGCTCATTTATAAGTTTTGTTAACTTTTCTAATTGCAAGAGTAAATTATTAATCTCTTTTTCTCTGCTTATTATTGTTTCTTGAGAAGAAAATTTAGATCTTTTTAAATCTTTCTTAAATTGTAAACATAATTCTTTCATATATTCAGCACGTTGTTTTTTATTTTGTAAAAATTTATCATCTTCTACAGGATTTAACGATCTTATTTGGTCATTTTCTATAAAATTAGAGATCTCTTTATATTTAGATTCGATATTTTTCTGTTCTTTATCTTTTTCCCTTAAAGTGAAAACATCTTTTTCTAAATTAGAGATTGAACTTTCTAATTGGGCCAAAATTGTTTCTGTATATTTTATATGAGATAAGCCTGAATATAGGTTGGAATGCGAGTTGTAATAATTTT
>CALJLT010000025.1 GCA_937982425.1 uncultured archaeon
ACCACCGAGATCTACACTCTTTCCCTACACGACGCTCTTCCGATCTTTGATAATTTTAAAATTAGTGAAGAAGAAGTTCCTGTTGTTGAAAAATTAAGAGATTGGAAATATAGAATTTATGGTTTAGAATTTTACGAACAAAGGTTAAAACCTTTTTTAGAGAAAAATAGTGGAGCACATAATTCTTCTCGAAAAGAAGGCAAAGAATCTTATACTTACTTTTTTGGAGAGAAAGGAAGAGTTATTGTTGAAGAATATAAAAAATCTAAAACAGCTATTTTAAGCACGGAAAAAGCTTCAAATGATTTAATTAAAAGATTGGAGAATAGAGTAAAATGAGTGAATTAATTAATTTTAAAATTTTTGATAAATGGGATTTAAGTGAAGTTCAAATCATAGATTTAGGATTAAAAAACTCAATTAATTTAGAACCTAAATTAGCTTTGAAAACGCATGGAAGAAACGTTGTGAGATTTGGTCAAACTAAAGTAAATATTGTTGAAAGATTAATGAACAAAATTTCTCTTGCAGGGCATAGAGGAAAAAAACATAGAATTGAGTTAGGTCATTCTACTGGAAAATATTCTAAAAACATGAAAATCATAATTGAGGCTTTTGAAATAATTGAAAAGAAAACAAATAAGAATCCAGTTCAAGTTTTAGTTAATGCTATAGAAAAAGCTTCTCCAAGGGAAGAAGTTACTATGATTGAATATGGGGGAGCAAGATATCCTCAAGCTGTAGATGTATCTCCTATAAGAAGAGTTAATTTATCTTTGAGGAATTTTGTTCATGGAGCAAGTGATAAGTCTTTTGGAAAAAAGAAAAAATTTTCACAAGCTTTAGCAGAAGAAATTATGATGGCTTCTGAAGAGAATGGAGAAAGTTTAGCAATTAAAAAGAAAAAAGAAACTGAAGCTCAAGCCGATTCTGCTCGGTAGTTTTTTTTGAGAATAATTTTCTTAGGTTTTGATTTTTATTAACATAAATTTATAAACTAATTATAACAACCTTATTGAAAAATCGAGGGAAAAATGGAAGGAGAAAGATATCTTAATGAAGGAGCTGAAGAATTTTTGAAATCTTTAAGAGAAGGGACTCTCCCAATTAATCAAGATGAAAATGCTTTTTTTGAAATCTTAAAAAAAGATTCAGAAGAATATTTGGACGGAAAAATTGATAGATTGGAAGACCCAGAATATTTAGAAAGAGATCCTTCTGAAGAATTTTTAAAAAACTATTATAAAAAAACTAAAAAGAAAAATATTGATGTTGCCATTCTCTCTGTAGATATAGTTGGTTCAACTAAATTAAGTAAAGTTTTATCTCAGGAAAAATATGCAAAGATAATTTCTCTTTTTTTGAGAGAAATCTCTTATATAATCTATAATTATAATGGTTATCCTTTAAAGTATATTGGAGATGAAGTTATTGCTTATTTTCCTGGACCAGACATTCCAGGTATGCATGATAACGCTTTGTTTTGCGCTTATTCAATAAAAAAATATGTTTTAAGATTTTTGAACCCCTTGTTAAAAGAAAAAAATTTACCAGAAATAAATTTTAGGCTTAGTTTAAATTCAGGTGTTGCTATGATTACTGTTGTTGGTCATCCTTATTCTATGCAACATTTTGATCTTATAGGCGAACCAATAAATTTAACTAAAAAAATACAAGGAAAATCTGAAATAAATTCTATTGTTGTGGGTCAAACTGCAAAATCTATTGCCCATAAATTTTGGAGTACAAAAACTCAAGAGATTATTTGTGAAGATTTGGATAACTTAAAAATATATAAGTTAAATATAAAGGTTTAATCTATTTCACATAAACTTTATAAAGCAAATTTTCAATAAGTATTCATGGCTGAAAAATTTAACTTTGTTGAATTGATGAGAAAACAAGATCATATTAGAAATATTGCGATCGCTGCGCATATAGATCACGGAAAAACAACTTTCTCAGATAATCTTCTTGCAGGAGCTGGAATGCTTTCTGAAGAAACTGCGGGAAAACAAAGAGCTTTAGATTTTCATGAAGATGAAGCAGCAAGAGGAATTACAATTGATTCAGCTTCTGTTTCAATGATTCATACTATTAAAGGAGAAAAATATTTGATTAATCTTATAGATACTCCAGGTCATGTTGATTTTGGGGGAGATGTTACAAGAGCAATGAGAGCAGTAGATGGATGTATTATTTTATCTTGTGCTGTTGAAGGGGTGATGCCTCAAACTGAAACTGTTGTTAGACAAGCTTTAAAGGAATTAGTTAAACCTGTTTTATTTATTAATAAAGTAGATAGATTAATCAAAGAAGTTAAATTAACTCCAGAAGCAATGCAAGCTAAATTCATTTCTATTATAGATCATGTTAATAAATTAATTGAAAATATTGCTCCAGAAGGATATAAAGAAAAATGGAAAGTTGGAGTAGGGGAAGGGACTGTTGCTTTTGGTTCTGCTTTTCATAATTGGGCTTTGAGTTTTCCTTATATGAAAGAAAAAGGAATAACTTTTAAAGAGGTTATTGATGCTTATGAAAATGACAATTATAAGGAATTAGCAAAAAAAGCTCCTCTTCACGAAGTTGTTTTAAGCATGAGTATCCAACATCATCCAAATCCAGTTAATGCTCAAAAATATAGAATTCCAAAAATTTGGAGAGGAGATTTGGAAAGTCCAGAGGGAAAAGCTATTGTTAATTGTGATTCTAAAGGAGATGTTGCTTTTGTTCCAATAAAAATTGTTGTTGATAAACACGCGGGAGAAATTGCTGCAGGAAGATTATTTGCTGGAACTTTAAAGCAAGGACAAGATGTTTATATGGTTAATTCAAAGAGAAATGTTAGAATACAACAAGTTTCAGTCTATAAGGGAGCTCAAAGAGTTGTTGTTGATGAAATCTTAGCAGGAAATATTGTGGGGGTTGTTGGACTTAAAGATGTTGTGGCCGGGGAAACAGTAGCAAAAACAAATATTGAACCATTCGAAGCAATAACTCATTTATTTGAACCAGTTGTTACAAAATCCATAGAAGCTACCAAAGCTGCAGATTTACCTAAATTAGTAGAAGTACTTAGACAGGTAGGTAAGGAAGACCCTTCTCTTAGAATAACGATCAATGAGCAAACAGGAGAATCTTTAATTTCTGGAATGGGAGAACTTCACTTGGAAATTATAGAAAATAGAATTAAATCAGAAAAAGGATTAGATGTAAGAACTTCTGCTCCAATAATTGTTTATAGAGAATCTGCAGGAAAATCCTCTGGAGTTTTTGAAGGAAGAAGTCCAAATAAACATAACAGTTTCTATATGAAAGTTGAACCTTTAGAAGATGAACTTTATAATAAAATTTTATCTGGGGATTTAAGAGAAGGAAGAGTTAAGAAAAAAGATCAAAGCGTGATTAATACTCTATCTTCTATGGGGTGGGGATCTGACGAAATAAGAAATATTAAGGATATTTACAAAGGGAATTTATTATTAGATGAAACTAGGGGAGAAGTCCATATAGGAGAAGTAATTGAGATGGTTATGGATGCTTTTGAAATGGTTATGGATGCTGGTCCTTTAGCGAGAGATCCTTGTATGAAATTAAAAGTTACTCTTTCAGATATTAGACTTCACGAAGATGCAATTCATCGTGGACCTGCTCAAGTTTACCCTGCCGTTAGAGATGGGATTACCCAAGCTTTAAGAGATGCAAATCCAGTTATACTTGAACCCTTGCAAATCCATATAATAGATATGCCTGTAGAGTACATGGGTTCAGTTACTAAACTAGTTGGTTCTAAAAGAGGGCAATTGTTGGATATGAAACAAGAAGGATCTAATGCAGAAATAAAAGCTAAACTTCCAGTTGCAGAAATGATTGGATGGTCAAATGATTTAAGAAGTACTACAGAAGGAAGAGGAACTTCTTCTATTTTAGATCAAGCTTTTGAAAAAGTACCAACTATAATGCAACCAGATATAATTAAAAGAATAAGGGATAGAAAAGGTTTAGCTGAAAATCAATAAATCTTATAAAGACTTTTATTTTAAATTCTTGATGAAACAAGTTGAAAAAATTTTAACAGATATATTAGAAAGAAGTGAATCTATTCCATTACATTCTGATTGGGAAAAGAATAAATTGGATGAATCTTTAATTTTGGAACTTCAAAATTCGTTTCCAAATTTAATTTCAGATAGAGGAAAAAGTTATTCTCCTTCAGTTAGAAGTACTTTGAATAGTTTTTATAGACAAAATAAAATTTTTAAAAATAAAAATACTACTTTTATTTTGGAAAAAACTGCAAGTGTTTTCGAGGTCTATTATTTTATAAGATTAATCTGAATTTTAAAATTAATTAAATTTATTTTAAATAAATATTTTTATAAATAAAAATATTTTAAGTAGAATATGAATTGCAAAGAATTTGGATATTGGGCTTCTTATATCATTCCAGGAGTTCCTACTTATAATTTAATTAAAGAATATAGAAAGGATAAAAGTCAAAGAACTCAAACTAAGATTCTTGCAGGATATCTTGGAACGGCCTTTTTAATTACAAAATTAGCTTTGACTTTAGGAGGAATTATTACTTTAAACAACTTAGATTTTACAAAAAAAAATTCAATAAATTTTGAAAAAGAAAATAAACTTGAACAAAAAGTTGATTCTTCTAAGGTTATTTCCGACGGGAAAATTTATTTTTACGATCAAACGAAACATTTATAAATCTATTTTATTATTAACTAAACATGGCAAAAGATAAACCAAACATGAATGTTGTATTCGTTGGGCACGTTGATGCAGGAAAATCAACTTGTGTTGGTAGAATGATGTACGACGGTGGGGCAGTTACTGAACAGCAAATGACAAAGTTGAGAGAAGAGGCTGCTAAACATGGTAAAGCGGGTTTTGAATTTGCTTACGTTATGGATAATATTAAAGAAGAAAGAGAAAGAGGAGTTACTATTGATTTATCTTATAAAAAATTATTAACAGATAAATATGAAATTACAATTATTGATGCTCCTGGTCACAGAGATTTTGTTAAGAACATGATTACTGGTGCTTCACAGGCAGATGCAGCATTTTTAGTTATTGCAGCACCTAGTGGAGTTCAACCTCAAACTACAGAACATTTATGGTTATTGAGAACAATGGGGGTAAAGAATTTAGCTATTGCAATTAATAAAATGGATGCTGTTGAATATAAAGAAGATAAATATAATCAAGTTAAAGCTGATGTTTCTAAATTATTACAAGGAGTTGGAATCAATCCTGAAGCCACTACATTTGTTGCCTGTTCTGGATTGATGGGAGATAATATTGT
>CALJLT010000026.1 GCA_937982425.1 uncultured archaeon
TTACTATGTTTTCTTTAATTATTGGATAATTATTAATATCAATTCCTTCAATTTGTTCTTCTACTTTATAAAAAACATAACCATCTAAAAATTCTTGTATTTTTTCATAGTTTTTATTACAATACCCAGATAAATAATAAATTCTATCTTCTAATAAACACTGTAGAAGTTCATCAATAGAATCAAATAGAAAATCTTTATTTTTATTTTTTGCAATTTTATTCTCGCCCTGTTCTCTTTTTTGTATCGCTATATACATTTTATTTATCCTCCAAACTTTCCATTAATAATTTTTCATCAACAAGAGGTTTATTTATAGCTTTCATCATATCTTCCATTTGTTCTTTTAGAAGAGACTTATAATCATAATTTTCTTCTAATTCAAATGTTTCCGTTGGAGTTTTTAAACTCTCATTGCAGGCAGAAGGAGATTCTGGCTCGCTACTCCAAGAAATACTCTGGTCTTCTTTCATAAAATATACTTCTCTTATTGAATACTCTATTGCAACACCAGAGATTTTGCCAATTTCATAAGGTTTTTCAACCATAAAAACCATATAGGTCCAATAAGATTCATCTCCTGGATAATGGTTATTTAAAAAATCTATTAATTCATCTTTTGTTTTAATTATATCCATCTTTATCCTTGTAAAACCTTTGTTTCAAAAAGATTACCAAACTCACTCATTAAATCAAGAGAGCTGTTTTTTGCTTTTATTTTTAAATGAATATACATTCTATAATTTAAATAATAATCAACATCTCTATTAATTTTTTTTGAATTAAAAAAATCATCATTCCCATATAAAAATTTTCTAAATAAATCTAATTTGCTTTTATCATCTTTAGATTTGAAATCACCCCAAGAAATATTTTCGTTTTGTAAAAATGGCGAGAAAATTTTTAAAAAGTCTTCTTCATCATTCTCATAGAATACCCAAAACAGATCGTCGTCTACCTCATAGTAAAAATCAAAATAATCTTCTGGTTTCCCTTGAAGATTAAGGGCATTAAGTAAATTCTGTATTGTTTTTTTAGATTTTTCTAATGCATTTTCTACAGGCATTATATAAACAGAT
>CALJLT010000027.1 GCA_937982425.1 uncultured archaeon
ATCTTAAATTCCATTCTCTATTCTTTAAAAAGAAATAGAGTAAAGTACAAAAGAATCCGCTACCTATTAACCCCAACTCTGAAAACATTAACAAAAAGATATTATGAACAGGCTGTAAAAGTAATCTACCATTAGAAGTAATAGGCACTGTATCATCCATACTCTTAGTAAAATTTCCTAAACCCACACCAAAAAGGAAATTGTTTTTAATAATATAGAAAGAGGACTTCATAAGATTCAAACGATCTATCCAACTAGTATCTCCACCATTAAAAAGATTTAAGACCCTCTCAGAAAGTAAAGGAATAAATGTAAAGACTCTACCTCTTTTACTTATAAACGTTTTAATAATAAAAGCTAACCAAATAATTCCACAAACTAACCACGATATCCTTGAAAAAGTTAAAATTAAAACGATAGAAGATAGAAACATAAGAAGAATAGAATAATCTCTTTTCTTTTGCATATTCTCAAACAGATACCAACCTAAAAGCATATTAAATATCAACCAACCACCTAGGACATTAGGATGAGGAAAAGTTCCATACCCTCTAAGATAGAGTGCATTATTTAATTCTAAGAAACTAGACCCTATCATCCCATTAACTACATTTGATTCCCCAAGAAAAGATAATCCAACTGAAGAACCTCCTGAGAACTGGAGTAGGGCTATTACTCCTTGGAATAGTACAGATAAGATTGAGATAATAAGAATAATAGATAAAATTCTATTACTTAAAATGTCCTTAATATTTTTCTTAAGATTATAAAAAGTAAAAATATAAAGAAGGAGCCGTATAGAATTAAAAACTGTTAAAGAAATCCCCATAAAGAAGTTCTGAAGTATTAAAAAAACAGCAAATAATATGAAAGTGCTTCGAAAGGAGAACTCTTTCTTTTTTAAATTAATTCTATTATTAAATATTAATGACGATAAAAGGAGAAATATTAAAATATCTACAATAGAAATAGTGGGGATTAAGTAATTTACTGTAATACCATTTACAAAAGAATCCATTAAACTTGGGCCAAGATTTCCTATCTGCAGTTGATATGTAATATTAAATGGAAGAAATATTAGTAAACAAAGAAAAGATGCTTTTAAAAAATTTTTAAATAGAATCCCTAATATATTCCATATCACTATAATGATGAGAAGAATAATCGCTTAGATCGGAAGAGCGTCGTG
>CALJLT010000028.1 GCA_937982425.1 uncultured archaeon
CACCGAGATCTACACTCTTTCCCTACACGACGCTCTTCCGATCTATTTGTCGAATGTTGTTTTATTTGAATTTAGAGTATTTTATGAAGATAATTTTTTTAATTTTACTTATGATTTTTCTCAAGATTTACTTAATAAAGGGGAGCAAGATTTTATTGTCTATGAAGAACAGTTAAAAATCAAAACAATGAATTTTCTTTTTTACGATAATAAAACAAATTGCAAATTAAACGGAAAAGTTTATGTTGATGATTTTTTTATAGGAGACACTCAAGAAGGGGCTTTTCTTTTAACAGAAAAAGAGTATAATCAAAAATTTAAGATAAATTCTACGATTCATATTTTTGGAAGGACAGATTTTTGTTTTGAAAAAGATGCAAATCTCCCTTTTGCAGAATATTGGTCAATACATGATCTAAAATATTTTTTTGATAATAATGAAACATTGGAATTTGATATGGATTTAGATCCTCGTTGGCCAAAATATTATGTTGAAATACAAGATTTTGTTCGTCCAGAAGAAACAAGATCTTATTTGGAGGATAATTTAAAAAAATATTTTAAAAATAACACATGGGAAGATTTAGATGTAATTGCAAATTACATGAGAATTTCTTATATTTCTGATCAAAATAGATTTAAAAAATCAGAATATTGGCAAACGCCTGCAGAAGTATTAAGGATAAAAATGGGGGATTGTGAAGATTGGGCAATTACAACATTATCTTTAATGAGAGAGTATAATAATTCTGTTAATTGTTATAACATTTTGTGGCCAACTCATTTGAGTATTCTTTGTTATAAAAATAATCATTTTGCAATTTATGATCAAGGTAGAACTAAGTTTTCTACAGCCTTAGAAATAAAAAATATAAATGATTCTGGGGTAATGCAAGACAATAAGATTGCAATAAGAAAAATGAGAAATGATTATTTTGACTGGTATGGATTGAATCCAAATGAAAGAAGAATGTATGCTTTGTTTAATGAAAATGAGTTAATTACTTTTGAAAAAGATGAAGATTTTGTTAATTGGGCGATTAATTTAATTGAGGAAAAAAATTAAATAAAAATAATCTACTTGAAGACCAAAAAAAGGTTCTACTCTTAATCAAAACCTATAAAAACCAGAAAAAAGAATTAATTCTATGTATTACGGCGGTTGTGGTCTAACGGTTATGACGTACGGTTGTGGTCCGTGAGAAGAGGGTTCGACTCCCTCCTTCCGCTTTTCTGAAAAACTTTATAACTCTCTTAATCTTTAGTTAGCTATGGAAACTGTAAAAGGATTTAAAGATAAATTAGGGAAGGAAGCAGAGAAAGCGGCTTTTATACGAGAAGTAGCGAAGCAAACATTTGAACGTTATAATTTTCAAGAAGCAGATACTCCTATAATTGAATATGAAAATTTTGTTAAAGGGGAAAATTCTGGAGATGATGTTATTTCGGAAATTTTTAAATTAAAAGATAGGGGAAACAGAGAGCTTGCTCTTCGTTACGAATTCACATTTCAATTAAAAAGAATAGCTAAAAATCAGAAATTGCCTTTTAGACGTTTTCAAATCGGGCCAGTTTTTAGAGATGAGCCTATAAGTTCAAATAGGTTTAGGCAATTTACCCAATGTGATATAGATACAGTTGGAGCAGGCATAGAGGATCAAGCAGAAATTCTTTCAGCAGTTAATGATGTATTAAAGGCTTTAAAGGTCAATTCAATTATTTATGTAAATAACCGAGAATTATTAAATCAAATTTTAGAAGAGCTTGAAGTAAAAGATAAACTAGAAGTAATTCGTCAAATAGATAAGTTAGATAAATTATCTCTGAAAGAGATTAAAGATAATTTAAAAAAATACAATGCAGAAGGAATTCTTGAGATTATGAAGAAACCAGAAAATTATTTTGCTAGATATCCTGCTTACAAAGAAATACAGGAATTAAAGAAATTTGCAAAATACTATGGTTTTGAAGTTATATTTCAACCTTCTTTGGCAAGAGGTCTAAGTTATTATACTGGAAATGTTTTTGAAATAAAATCAGATATAAAGGAGACTATCTGCGGAGGAGGAACTTATAAAGTTGGAGGAGTAGATTCAGTAGGAATTTCTTTTTCTATTGAAAGAATTATGGCTGTTACTAATATTATTATTGATATAGATAAGATTCTTGTTGTAAGTTTAGATGAAGATAAAAAATCAATTGAAATAGCTAAGAAATTACGTTCTCAAGGAAAAAATGTAAATGTTTATTTTGGAAAAATAAACAAGGCAATGGAATATGCGAATTCATATGGGATAAGAAAAATAATCTTTGTTGGTAAAAAAGAAATAGAAAAGAAAAAATTCATCATAAAAGATTTACAAACCGGAAAAGAAATTTTATTAAAATAATTTAAAATTTAAGCTGCAATATATCTAGAATATCTCTTAATATAATCCGGATTTTTTCTTAAAAGGAAGAATATTCTTTCGGCTATTTCTGTTTCTTCTTTTGTTTGATAATCAAATTCAGTTACAATTTCTTTTCTATTTTCTTCGGAAGAATAAATTTTTCCTGAAGGAGCAATTAAGTAAGGAAATTCAGAGTCTTTTTTTCTTTTAAATTTCCAATCACATTTTAGAGCTCTTTTGATTAAGGAATCTAAACTTTTTGAGTTCATTAATATACATTTGATTTTTAGTTTAAAAGTGTGCTTTTTCCCTTTTTAAAGATAACACTAAGTTTATAAAAGAAACATTGATTTTTGGCTAAATTACGTCTATTTCAGCTCTAAAAGAATTTTCTCCTTCTTTGAATATTTTTTTATTAACTATTTTTAGGGGCTTTTTATAGAGAGGGCAATTTAAAACAAAGGTTTCAAATTCACCTCCTTCTCCAGCTACGTGGATTTTATATTTTTCATTTAATTTTTTTATTTCATCTACAAATTTTTCATCTATTTTTTTTCCAATCCAAGATTCATCTAAAGGATAAGCAAAAACACCTACAATTGTTATTTCAAATTTTTCTTTTATGAGCTCGTTTAAATATTTTAATTCATCTTTTTGCCAAAGAGGATTTACACATTTTAGTTTTAAGTTTTTACATATTTTTTGTATTCTTGAAGCTTGATAAACGGATTGAATTGCGCCGGTTATTATTCCTTCAATTGAGTATTTTTCTTTTGCTTTTTTTATTGCTTTTTCAAGATCCTTTAATTCAATTTCTTTTTCTCCCTTAGTTTTTTGAATTAACAAAGGAATTTCCATAACTTTGGCTTGTTTTTTCGTTTTTTCAATTGATGGAGTGTGGAACATATAAGATTCCTTATTTTCAGAAAATATTGAAATTAGGCAAACTATTTCATGGCCTTCTTTTTTTGCAAGGTGAGTTGCATAAACTGAATCCTTTCCTCCTGAAAATAAAACTCCTAATTTCATAAGGATATTTCTCTTTTTTAGTATATAAATCTTTAAGAAGTAATTATTTTCTTTATTTGTATGAAAGAAAATACTTTTGAGGGATTTAAAGAAAGAGCATATAGGATACTTTATGAAAAATATAGGAAAATTGTTTTGGATTTAATTATGGAATCTTCTTTTTCAATTAATAGAAACCGAGATACAGGAGAAATTTTGGAAGAAAATAGACCAGATTATATTAAAAGAAAAATTGAATTATTTGACTCCTTTGGAAAATATTCAGAATGGAGTAGAAGAGGAATTATTAGTAAAGAAGATTTAGCCGTAGTAAAAACTCTTGAATATTGTTTAGATGAAAAGACGGGACTTGGGGAAAAGATACAATAAAACTTATTCAGTTAATACTTCTCCTTCCTCTATATGTTCAATACTCCATTCACCTAAAATTAAATCTTGGTAAGGGTTTGGATTCTTTTTTAAAAAAATATGTTTTAACCAAACATATATTTCTTCAAAATGTGTTTCTTGTTCAAGCCAAATCTTTCCATTAGTTTCTAGTTGTAGTGCAGGAAAGAAAGAAAGAATTTTATTTTCTCTTTCTTCTCCAGTTAAAGTAGTATAAGAAACTCTTTCTTCGTTTGAATTGTTTTTGAAATGACTTTCTATTTTAGTATGAAATCCATTAATTCTATCATTAATATTGTATTTTTTTGTAGGTAATGAAATTCCTGTTTCTCTTAAGGCGTTTCTATTTACTATTTCTTTTTTTATTCTTCTATTTTCAGTTTTAATTGCTTTATCTAAGGATTCAATAAGTTCATTTAAAGTGACTTTTCTAAATCTAGGCATAGGACTTTTGGGAATTAAAAAGGGAATTTCTCCTTCAAGTTCTATTCTTTCTAATACGCTTTTTTTTGGCTCGGGCTTTCCAAAGAGTATTTCATCAATGGATCTCATGAATTTACTTAAGATTAGTTCTGATTTTATTCTTAATAGCAAAGAAGCTGCAAATAAAACTTTACTGGATACAAAAAAATCCATTTCTTCATATTCTTGTATTTTGGATAAGAATCCTTGTGTTAAAATAGTAATATTTATGTCCCAGGGATCTAATTGTTCAGTGTTTATTAAGTCATAAATTATTTCTTGCCAACCAATTTCTCTGTTAAAAAGAATTGTTTCTATTTGTTCTTGGCTTATTTTTTCTACCTCTTCCATTATTTATCAAGGTTGTTAAGGTTTATAAAAATAAAGTTTAATTAGAAAAACCTAGGAGATTCTTCGTACCAAGTATAAATAGATAGCACGCGTCCTCTCCTGGGTAAAAAGAGGTGATAATTAAGCCAGTAATTTAAACTATTTAAAGCTTTCGTTCATGTTACTCTTTAAAAATGACATGGGTTTTTAGGAAAAAGTGGTAATTTCTTTTATTACTTAGAAATAATTGTTTTTTTAAGAAATTTTAGCCTATTTCTGACCTGTAAATTCAGTATAATGGCACTTTCCACAATAAAGTCTGCTTTTTGTAATCATTAAAAATACCCCAGGACCACATCTTGGGCACTCTCTTTTTTTTGTCACTTTAGTGCCTTCTAGGGTATATTTTGTGTACTTTTTACTAGTTGGTTTGTTTTTATGAGGTTTTTTGCCTTTTTTTACTATTTTTTTCTTTGCCATTTATTCTTTTTCCTCTTTTTCTATCTGTTTTGATTTTTCAGCTTCTTCTATTTTTCTTTTTTCTTCTGCTTCTTTTTTCTCTTTTTCTAATTCTTGTTTTGTTTTTTTCACTATTCTATTAAATTCTTCTTGAGAATTATATATGTCTACAGATATTGTAAACTCTCTTGATCCAAATTTTCCTAAAATTCTTTTTATCCTTATTAAATTAGGGTTTGTATTAAATTCTTTTTTAATAAATTCTTTAGCTTCTGTTTGACTCGGTACTCTTTCTGTTTCAACAACTATTTCTATTTCCTTTCTGGAAAATAATTTATTTTCAAATTCCTTTTTTTCTTTTACTTTCATCTTGTTTTTATGGCGTAAAGTCCGTTTTTATTTATTCCTAAATTTTTTGCAATTTGGGATTTTTCAGCATTAATAACTTCCATCTTTCCTTTAAAATTTTCTGTAAATTCTTTTGATTCGCAATTTGGGCATTTATCTCCTTCCTCATATATTGATTTGCATATTTTACAAGCTTTTTCTTTTGTTTTTGCCATTATTTCTTTTTAGCTCCTTTCTTCACTTCCGGTTTTTCTAATTTTGCTGATTTAGTTGCCTTTTTAGCTTCAGCTTCAGCCTTTACCTTATCTTCGTGTATCCAATCTAATTTACCTAAACCTGGTTGTCTCATTGTTAAACCTATTTTTGGATCGTTACCCTTGTGACTTATAGCAACAACTCTTGCTAAACATAAATCTCCTTGTTTTAAACTTCTTCCAGAGCTTTTTCCAGATAAAGAACCAGTATCACTAAAGCTAACAAAATCATTCATTGTTTGAGACACGTGAATCATTGCTTTCATTTTTCCTAGATTTATGAATGCTCCGAAATTAGTTATTTCTTCTACTTTTCCGAAAACCAATTCTTGCATTTCTGGTTTCCAAGCAAGAAGTACGAATGTCGATTTATAATATGAAGCCCCATCTCCAGGAATAATAACTCCTTCACCAACTTCTTTTATTTCAACAATGCTTATAACTTGTCCAATCTCTTTATCGTAATATTCTTTGTAAGTTTCAACTAATTGTTCTGTAACCGCTTTTTCAGTAGGAAGCCCAAATAGTTTTGGTTCAACTCTTACGTAATCTTCTATTTCTGTTAGATAAAACATTTTAACTCGAAATTTAAAGTAGAAAATGGTTTAAAAAGCTTTTCGTGAAAAAGCTTTATGTTTTGAATATAAATTTTTATAAATGAATCAAAATTAAAGAATTTAATGGCAAGAATAGAATACCAACCCGCCGTTATTATTCCGGCATCTTTCAAAATTCCTCATGTAAGAGAAAACGGAAAACTTTACACAGCGAAAGTTATGGAAGATCTTTCAGATCCTATGGATTATGAACAAATGCAAGAGTTTGATGCAAGAGCAAGGGAGAAAGGCGATCCGAGGTTGATTTCAATTCCTATGTTTTTTCAATTGGCTAAATCCGGAATGCAAAATAAAGATTCGGATTTTTTAAATTTTTTGAAAGCAGGTATTGGTAGATGGTCGAATTTTTTTAGTGCGATAAATTATTCTGCAAATGGAAAAGATAAAATAATTCATTATGAAGGAACTCCAGATGAATATTTTTTTGAAGGAAATTTTGTTGGAAATGATGATTGGGCAAGAGATATTTCAGATAAAAGAACTTTAGCTTCTTTAACTGGAATAAATAATGTTCCTTTCTTAAATAAAATTTCTAATTCGGTTAATTCAAATGATGCTTGTTTATGGAGAGTAAATTCAAGACCCCAAGGAGAAGATATCAAAAGAGTTGGGGGGCTTTACGATGGCTGGGGCAGGCTTAACCTCGGTGCTAGCAGGGAGCTGTTGAATCGGAATCCTTGTTTTCGGGTAGAGTTGATTGAAGAATGAGTAATGTATTGCTCGCTTGAAATTAATTCTTTTCAAGAACATAAATTTTTCTTCCAACAATTTGGTTTTCCCTATATTCTGGAATTCCGGGGAAAATTAGTTTAGTTCTAGTGTTTTTGCATATTTTTTCTATATCGCAAGAGATTCTTTTTTTACCAATTCTTATGTAAGGAGAGGTGAAAACTATTCTATTTTCAGTATTTTCTTTTAAATTATTTATCGTTTTTTCAATCAATGCTTCAAATTCTTTAATTATTTTTTTTGCTTTTTCTTTTGTAGGTATTTTTTTAAAGGTTTCTCCTAAATCAGGTTCAGTTACGATTGAATCCCCTTTAGGAATTTTTATTTTTGTTGAATCTGAATTAAATAAAAGATAATTATCTTTTTTGAACTTAAACCATTTTAAATTTTTTTCTGCTCCCTGAATTGCGCTTTTATCTTTGTCTATTCCTATAACTTTAATTTTCTGTAAAAGTGCTTCAGAGAGAATAACGCCGATTCCACAAAAAGGATCAATCAAAGTTTCTCCTTCTTTTAAATTTGCTAAATTTATCATTATTTTTGAAAGCCTGGGAGAAATAGCTAGTTCTTCTCTTCTTACAGGTTTTTCAATATCCCTTTTTTCAATTTCTTCTGAATTAGGAAATTCAGTTATTTCTCCGAAGTATTCTTTATCTTTTGAAGAAAATAAAAAGTATTCTTTGTTCAGAGTTTTTGAGGATGGAATTCTTAGGAAATTTTCTTGCATTTTTATTTCTCTGTTCAATCCCTTGTAATTTGCTTTTATTTTTTCTGATTTAAGTCTATTTTTCAAATATTCTTTTAGTTCTTCTGAATAAGAAGAATATTCCCATAAAGTATAAGTTAGTTTATTGCTTTTTTCAGAATAAATTTCAATTTTTTCTAAATCCTTCTCTAAATTCTTTTCTGAAGTTTCCAATAAAATTTTCCCAATTCTTATTATTCCGCCTAATTTTTTTAAGGAATCTTTCTCTAAATATTCTAAATCTAAGATTAAAGCGGTATCTTTTTCTTCAGAGCTTTTTATTTTTCCTTTAAAAAATTCTTTTAATTCTAGTTTGGATAATTCAGGATTTCTTCCAAGTATGAATAAATATTTCATACACTTTAAAAGAATTCTTGGTTTTTATTATTTGGGTTCTTTAAATTTAAGATAGAATTATAAAATAATTTCAAATTCTCCAAATGCTTTTCTAAGAATATCAAAAACTTTTGGATTTATTTCTACTTCCTCATTTTCTTTTTGTTTTCCTAAAGCTTGATCCAATTCTTCTAATGTAGAATCTTCAATAACTTTTTCTATTTTCTTTACTTTTTGTCCTTCAATAAAAAAACTCTTTTTATCTGCATGAATCAGTTCAATTATTTTATTTTTAAATCTCAATTTCATTTTCCCTTTTTCTAAAGGAATCAATTCTTTTCTTTGATTGAATTCAACCAAATCTTTTATTAAAATATCTGCATCTCTTCTAGCTCTGTCTGCTTTATGAGAGTCCATTTTACCTTTTTTATAATCCTCTCTTGAAGAGAGAATTGATTTTAAAATTCTTAAGTGCTGTTTGCTAAATTTACCTTTTTTAACATATTCTTCTTCAAAATCTTCTATTAGTTTAGTTTGGGATTTTTTGCCTAAAAGTGTTTTTAAAGAATCAATTACGTCCAGATAAATTTTTTCTATTGTTTCTCCTTGATATTTTTTTTCTATTTGTTCTCTTAATTCTTTTAATCTTTTTAAAAATTCTTCAGTTTGTTTTAAGAGTTTATCAATTTCAGCTCCTGAAATTTCTTTTATTTTTTCGTGTTCATAATCCCTCCAAGTTTGAATAACTTTTTCTAAGAAATCAACATATTTTTTTTCAATCATTTTGGTTTCTAGAAATTGTTTTTTGAAATCCCTCACGAGTTCTTTTTTTGCGTTTGGAGGGGGAGATCCGTTAAGCATAACCATTGCTTGAGCAGGAGTTGTGACACCCCAGAAAATATTTGTAAATATTTCAGATAGAAGTGTTTTTTTGCTTCTTGGAATAACGCCGTCCCCCATACTCATAAACATATCAATTGCTTCTGGAGAAGGTTTAAGTTTACCCATTCTTAAAAGTGCCTTCCAAGGCATAAAAGTTCCTCGATCGTATAAAGGAACTCCATCTCTAATAAAAGTAAACATTACAGGATGAGCATCTTTTACTGCATCCCAAAAATCAGTTAATAAGTATATTTGGGGTTCTAATTTATTTTCAACTCCTGCAATTTGAGTTGCTTCTGCAACATATTGGTAAATCATTCCTCTTAATCTATCAAGAAGTTCTCTTCTAGGCATTCTTTTAACATCAGTATCATTGATAACAACAAACACATCAACATCTGAAGTTTTTTCTGCCTCCCCTCTAACTAAACTTCCTCCAATTACGTAACTAACAACATATTTATCGAATTTTTGAAGTACCAATGATTTATGAATTTCAGCTACACGTAAAGCTCCTAAAATTCCTTTATCATAAAGAGGATAAGCCATACTTATTGCACCCGAAAGTTCAAATTTTTGATCAAAACAAATTTCCCATATTTCTTTTGGAGTAAAGATATGCAACCAAATTTTTTCCTTAGTTTTTTCTATTTCTTTTATTAAATCTTCCTTTAATTTGGGAATTTCTTTTATTTTATCTTCTTGAATTATTAATTCAATATGAACGTGATCTTTTGATTCTTTTGGAACTTCTTCTTCATCAATAAATTTTGGAATTGCTTGGGGGGGAAGAACCCCTATGGCTTCAATAAATTTGTATTTTTTTAAAATATAGGCTTTTAATTTTTCTAATTCTTTTTTTGTTTTCTCAAATTTCTTTTTTGCTTCTTCTGGATCTTCTTGTTTTGGAATAGGATTTTTAGAATATTTTGTGTTAAGATCCATTCCGGGAATGTTTTGTTCAGGATTCATAATTGAAATAGTTTGGTTTTATTTATAAAAGTTTGTTATGATAAGGTTTTTTAATTAAGTTGTTTTTAAATTTTTGAGCGTGAGTAGTTCAGTGGTTAGAATTGGACGTTGCCAACGTTTAGACCCGGGTTCGAATCCCGGCTCGCGCATAAAAAACCTGCTGTTTCTTTTTGAATTCCTTAGAATAATTAAAGAACAGCCTTTTCAAAAGTTTTTTAAAAGGGAAGATTGTTTTCTTCTTATTGGCGGACCCTTAGTCTAGTGGTTACGACGTCTCGTTTACACCGAGAAGATCACCAGTTCGATTCTGGTAGGGTCCATTCATATTTTTATTATTTTTTCTAAAAACCAAGAAAAACCGTCATGTTATTTACACCGAGTAGATCGCAGGTTCTAACTCTCAAGCCCACTTCCGAGTTTCACATAAGGCTCGTGAACTTTTTCACCTACTGAGCCCATTCAACATTTTTTTAAACTTCAATTATTTTTATAATGCATGATTTGGATTCCTATTCTTAGTGCTACTGCTTTGGCAGGGGGAACTTTAATTGAAAGAATTTTATTGAAAAGAAAGAATATGTCTGTTAAATTTTATGAAACTTATAGCTTTTTGTTTATAGTTCTCGTGATGATTCCTTTCACTTTCTTTTTTTGGGATGTTTCTAGTTTGGCTTATTCTTTAGAAAATATTTTGATTTTATTAGTTGTAGTTGTTTTGGCTTTATTTGCAAATTGGTTTATTTTCCAATCTTTGAAATGGGAGAAGATTTCTCGTTTGGAGCCTGCAAGAATGATGGAACCTTTGTTTACAGTAATGCTTGCTGTTATTTTTAGTTATATTTTTGGAGAAGGTCTTTATGAACGTAATCTAAAATTTATAATTCCTGCACTTGTAGCAGGAGCAGCTTTGATTTTTTCTCATTTTAGAAGAGATCATTTGGAATTTAATAAGTATTTCAAATTTGCAATTTTAGGAAGTTTATTTTTTGCAGCAGAATTAGTTGTTTCAAGAATTTTACTGGATATTTATTCTCCTTTCTCTTTTTATTTTGTAAGATGTATTTTAATATTTGGGCTTAGTTTTATTTTATTTAGACCTAAACTATTTGGAGAAGTTGACAATAAAACTATTTTACATATTTTATTGACTTCTTTTTTATGGGTAGGATTTAGAATTTTAATTTATTACGGATATACTACTTTGGGGATTATAGAAACAACTCTTATGATTATGCTTGGACCTGTTTTTGTATATTTATTCGCTTGGAAGTTTTTAAAAGATAAACCTGATTGGAGAAACATATTATCTTCAATAATAATTGTTCTTGCAGTAGTATATGCAACTGTTTTTTAGAAAACCCTAAAAACTCTTGTTCTCTTTTTCCTTTATGATAGATGTTCAAGATCGGAAGAGCGTCGTGTAGGGAAAGAGTGTAGATCTCGGTGGT
>CALJLT010000029.1 GCA_937982425.1 uncultured archaeon
TTAGAAATTAATTCTTTAAAGCAGGAAGGAATAGATCCTTCAACAATGGTAGAAATAGTTGATAATACAGGCCTTGCCCCCTGAGTTGGGAAAACGCCCTCTTTATAGATTAAATCTTCTACAGATTGATCGAAATCTATTTCTATATCATATTCTTTTAAAATGTTATTTCTAATTCTATTTAGATCTAATTTAATAATATCTCTAAAGTTTTCTTCGCTAAAAGCTCTATAAATAACATGATTATTACCTAATCTTGCCACTTGTTCTGGCTTAAATCTTTTTATTAGAGATGCTTTTACATCTGGGACTGTAATCTTTTTAGATTTTTCATGTAGTTCGTTGCAAGTAATGTCTGGATTAGCGTTTTTTGACATTAAATAAATTTCATCAAGATTTCCAGCTATGAAAATCATGCTTTTTTGATAATTTAATTGCGGCTGAACTTCTATTTTTTCAAGCTGTTCTAACAAATAGTTTGCTGTGCTTAAGAAATCTTTTTCAAGCATTTCTAAAATTTCAAATTTATTTTTATTAATTTTGCACATTTTAATAATATAAGAAATTGTATATGGAGAAATTTCCCAAGGATCTCTTTCTTCTTCATCAAATATTTCATCTGAATTATTAATGGCAATTGCTTTAGCTTTTACTTTTTTGCCACCAGATTCTAAAATTTGCTGGGCAAAATTAATTATTTCTTTTTTATTAAATTTTTCTGAATCCTCATAATGTGGATTTGGATGATTTATATTACCTTTTCTAAATAAATGAATTTTTTCTTCAATCTCTTCCTGATACCATTCTTTATGGACCCTTTTATCTGGAATGATTTTTCCATCAGATAATAAAGACCATAAGCCTCTTAAAGATTGTCTTTCTATTTCATCTCCTAATCTACCTACTGTAGAGCAGTTTTGAATTTCATCTAATAAAATGATACATTGCTTATCTGAAAAATCACTATATTTTTCATAAAAATCTATTGAGAAAGATTTATTGTCAGAATATTCTCCAAGATCTATTTGGATAAGATGAAT
>CALJLT010000030.1 GCA_937982425.1 uncultured archaeon
CTGGGATAGTAAGAAATAAGATTATTAATATTCTTTTATCTGGAAATGATTCAAAAAAATGGCCTTTTGATATATTTTTAACGATTGGGAATCACGATATTTTTGGACATAATATAAAAACTATAGATAAAACAGCAATTAAAACTTTAGAAGCTGTTAATTTAATAAAAATATGCGATAAGTCAGAAAAACATGGAGTTTATTTTGGCCATTATAAACATAATATAGAAAATGAAAAAGTAGATGTAGAAAGTCCTATTATAGCGATTCATGCTAATATTGTTCCAAATAGTTTTTATAATTCTGTATTAATAGAAGATTTTTATACAAATAAAAATAATAAAGTTGTTATTTCTGGACATTATCATCCAGGGTATGATTTAATTAATCATAATAATGTGTATTTCGCAAATCCAGGTTCTTTTGGGAGAATATCAACGACAGATTCAAAGCATGAAATCCAAGCATGTATTATTGAATTAAAAAACAATGAATTAGATAATATTGAATACATTCCAATACCTAATGCTAAAAAATCAAGTTTTGTTTTTGATTTAGAAATTATTCAAGAAAGAAAAATAAATAAAATTGATGTTAAAGACTTCATTAATACTATTAATGAAGCTAAAATAGTTATTAGTAATGAATCTGATGTTATCCAAATGATTAAAGAATTTGGAGAAGCGTCTAAAATAAATAATGAAATAATTAAAGAAGCTATAAAAAGAGTTAATAATCAAAAAATAAAGGAAGATGAAGATGAGTGATTTTAAAGAAAAATATCAAGATTTAATTAAAAAATATAAAGATATTAAAGAAAAAAGAGATAGTTTTATGAGCGAACTATCTGAGAAAAAAGGCAATATGGCCGCTTATGAATCTGAGAAAAAAGAATTAATCTCTAAATTAAAAACTATGGATGTTGATCCTAAAAAATTAAAAGATACAATAGATAAAAAAATAGAAGAGATTTCAGAAAAAATAGATAAAAATATTAAGATTTGTCAAGAGTTAGAGGAAAGTTAAAATATGTTAGAAAAAATAAAAAGCCAATATGATATTTTATCAAATAAAACAAAAAAAGAAAAAGAAAAAATAGGAATTGAAAAAGGTAAAATAAATCAAATAAAAGAGCAAATTTCTAATGAAAAAAAATATTTAGATGATATAAAAGAAAAACAACAATTATATCAAGAGACGGCTATTTTTTTAACATCACTTCTTGAAAAAAACCAAAAAAGTTTAGAAGAGGTTTTTAGTAAAATTGGGAGTTCTTCTATACATAAAATATTTGGAGAAGATAAAAACCTTTTATTTTTATTTGATAAAGCAAAAAAGAAAAATCCGTCTGTCAATATTAAAATATCTCAGCCTTTTGATGAAACTGAAGACGAGTTGATTACTGATATTATGGATGCAGAAGGAGGAGCTATGGTTGATATTGTTGCTTTAAGTTTAAGACTGGCCATGATAGAATTAGTCAATCCAAAACAGACAGGACCTATTTTTCTAGATGAGACATTTAAATATGTTGCTAAAAATGAAAGCATTAGATCTGCGGGAGATTTTTTGAGAGAGGCATCAGATAAAATGGATAAACAAATGATTATTATTACCCATTCATCAGAACTTCTTCCATATGCAGATAAGCTTTTTATTTTTGAAGCAGGCCCGAAGAAAACAGTTAATATCAAGGAGCAATCTTTTAATGAGGAAGAATAAAATTGAACCTGAAAAACTGCCTGTAGAAATATTAAATTTATCTAATGATTTAGTTAAAATATTAAATAAAACTACAGATTCTAATTTAAATGATAAATTAAATAAAAAAGAAAATACATCTCAAAACTGGTCTGATTTAATATTAAAAAATTCAATCCCGGAAAATGTAAATGATTGGTCTAGTAAAGATTTTGCCCACTGGTTTGCTAAAGAACTAAATAGTAAAATTAATATTCCTTATGTTATTGAATATAGTAGAGATTGCTCTTCTATTAAAAGAATTA
>CALJLT010000031.1 GCA_937982425.1 uncultured archaeon
ATTGGAGTAGTTGCGTGAATGGAACTCAAAATAGAACTTGTACTGATTTGAATAACTGTAATATTACTTCTAATAAACCTGCAGTTATGCAGAATTGTAGCGTTCCTGTTAATTGCACTGTAAATTGGAGTTGTACTAATTGGAGTAGTTGCGTGAATGGAACTCAAAATAGAACTTGTACTGATTTGAATAATTGCAATATTACGATAAGTCTTCCTGCTTTAAATCAATCTTGCTGTACAGAAAATTGGAATTGTACGAGTTGGAGTGTTTGTGTTAATGATACTCAAAATAGAACTTGTACTGATTTGAATAACTGTAATACGATGCTAAATCTTCCTGTTTTAAATCAATCTTGCGTTTACACTCCAGATTAGATATCTTACGCAATTTTTCTTTTTATTTAAAAAATAGAAAATTAGTTAAAAGATAAATTACTTTGATTCTTATCTAACTTAGGTTAGAGTTATTTAACTTCGGTTAAATAAGAGGGAAGTTGAACTTCGGTTTTTTACTTCCCTTTTTATTTTTAGAAATAATTAAAAACTAAGATTTATTCTCTTTTACATGGATAAAGAAACTATTCGTTTTATAGATAAAGCAACAGACAGAAGAGAACAAATAAAAATAAATTGGATTGCTATCGTTGGTACTATTGCAATTATGTTTCTTTGCTATCTTATTCTAAAGATAACGGGAGTTTTAGGTTTATTTGGAGTATAAAAAAATTAAAAAAATAAAATTTATTCCTAGTAATATGTTGGCTTAAATAATCTGGTTAAACCATATATTCCAGAAATTCCTACCAAAATATACACTATTTTAGTCAAAGTAAGACTAAATCCTAGGAATTTATTTACTAAATCAAGGTTAGCAATTCCTACTAAACCCCAATTAATTCCTCCAATCACTAAAATAAGCATGAAAAATTTGTCTAAAAATCTATTCATATTCTCACCTCCTTTTATTTTAAACGATCTTTTCATTTTTAATTCTTTTTATTTTGCAAAAACATTTAAAGAAAATTATGCTTGAAAATTAATGTCAATTATTAAAGAATTTAAAAGAGATTCTACTAAAGACTATCTTTATATTTTAAGAAGTTTGAATGAAATACCCTTCCCTCTTGGAAAGAATTTATTAGGGGATTTTCTTCTTGGATTAAAAAATGAATCAATAGAGAAAAATAAAATGTATCTTTGTGAAAACTTCTCAAAACTCAATTTTTTAGATAAAAGAGAAGTTTTAAATCTTATTTTAACTTGTATTTCAAATGGGTGGGTAGAGGAAAAAAGTAGTTTTTTTAATAATTCGATTAAAACACTAAGCATAACTAAAAAGGGTCAAGAGGAACTATTAGAACCGCAAATAAAAGAAAATTCATTAGAAGAAGAGTTAAAAATAGAAGAAAAAGAAATTAAAATATTTAAAGAGCTAAATAATTTTCTGGGTAATCTAAATCTTGAACAAAGAAAAGCGGTTGTTTCTCCAAAAGAAAAAATACTCTGTGTTGCTGGGGCTGGATCTGGAAAAACAGCTGTCCTTGTTAAAAGAATAGAATTTCTAAATAAAATGAAAAAAATTAGAGGAAAAGAAATCCTTGCTATAACTTTTACTCGTAAATCTAAAGAAGAAATGGAAAAAAGATTGAAATTAAATGGAGTTGAATGTAATATTGAAACCTTTAATTCTTTTTGTGAAAAAATCCTCTTAAAAAATACATTTAAAATTTATGGGAAAAAAATGAGAACTATAAATCAGTCTGAAAAAGTATTAATAATCTTAAGAGGGTTGGAAATTCAAGGAATTAACCTTGAAGATGCTTTAAAAATTTATTTTGAAGAAAATCAAATAAAAAATAAAAATAAATATGAACTCCAAAGTATTTTTATTAATAACCTTTTTCAAATAAGAGATTATTTTAAAATTACAGGAAATTCCCTTGATAAATTTTATGAAGAAGGAATTAAAAAAGATAATTTTAATATAAAACTTGTTTACAATCTTGTCTCCTTTATTAACAAGGAAATAGCAATTCAAGGATTCAGAACCTATTCAGATCAAATTTTAGATACAATAAAATTCTTTAAGGAAAAAGAAAAAAACATCCCTAAATTTGAACATATTTTGGTTGACGAATTTCAAGATATTAACGAAATCCAAGTTGAATTATTAGACTTGTTGAACCCGAAAAATTTATTTTGTGTTGGAGATCCTCGTCAAGCTATATTCGGATGGAGAGGCAGTAACATAAAATTTATCCTAGAATTTAAAAAGAAATATTCCGCAGAAATAATTAATCTAAATAAAAACTATAGGAGTTCAAAAAAGATTATTAATTTGATGAATGACTCTGTTAATTTTTTTGGTTTTTCGGATTTAGAAGGCGTTAAAGAAGAAGAAGGTTTCCTTGAGCTAAAAAAATTTAATAATGAAGAAGAAGAGGAAGAATACATTATAGGTGAAATTTTAAAAAGCAATACAGAAAGAGAAGAAATTTTTATATTATTTAGAACAAATAAAGAATTAAAGAACTTTTCAGAAATTTTAAAAAAAAGAAAAATAGCACATATATTAAAAAACGAATTTAATGAGGAGATCATTCCTAAGAAAAATGAACTGACTTTATCCACTATTCATTCTATTAAAGGACTTGAAGCAAAAGAGGTTTTTCTTAAAGGGGTTAATTCAAAGAATTTTCCTTGTAGATCAGGTGATTACCCTATACTTGATTTTTTGGAAGAATTGAATTACAATAAATTTGAAGAAGAAAGAAGATTATTTTATGTGGCAATCTCTAGGGCAAAAGATATTCTTCATTTAACTTATTCTGGAAAAAATATTAGTCCTTTTGTTAATGAAAAATTATTTAGATAGACTTAAATATTCAAATTTATAATTTTACTTATGAAAAAGAAAGCATTAATTCTTTTTTCTGGCGGGCTTGATTCAAGATTAGCTGCAAAAATAATGGAAGAAGAAGGATTTGAAATTGAACTTTTATTTTTTAAACTTCCCTTTGGAGGAGGGTGTTGCAATAAAGAAAGTTGTTCTTTTAATTTTGGCCAAAGTTCTGGTTTTAAACTTCATATTTTTGACGCGACAAAAGGAAATCTATTCAAAAAATATTTATCTCTAGTTAAATTTCCTAAATACGGAACTGGTTCAGGAATGAATCCTTGTAAAGATTGTAAAATTTTTATATTCAAAGAAGGAGAAAAATTGAGAAAAAAGATTAAAGCAGATATCTTAGTTAGTGGAGAAGTTCTTTCTCAAAGACCTATGAGTCAAATGAAAAGCGCTCTACTCTTCAATGATAAAAAATCAGAATTAGAAGGAAAAATTTTTAGACCTCTTTCAGCAAAAATTTTACCAGAAACAATTTATGAAAAAAAGGGATTGATTAATAGAGAAAATTTTTATGCAATTCAAGGAAGAAGTAGGACAAATCAAATAATTCTAGCAAAAAAATTTAAAATAAAATACCCTGATTCTGGAGGAGGTTGTTTACTTTGCGATAAGGATTATTCAAAAAAATTTAAAACACTGCTTAGATTTAAAAAAAATCCTTCATTTAAAGAGATCTCTCTCCTGAATAATTCCCGAATGTTTAAAGATAAAGGTTTGATTTTTGTTTCCAGAAATGAAAAAGAAAGTAATTTTTTGGAAAGTTTTGAAAGATGGAATATTTTAAATGAAAAAGAGATTAAAGGTCCAATAGTGATTTATCAAAAAAAGAAAGATAGATTACTTGCAGAAGAATTGATGACTGCATATAAAAATAAGGATATATCTCTTAGAAAAAAATTTGAAAAATTTAAAATTTAGTTAAATTAATAAATAAGATAACTCTTTTTTTAATATGAGAAAAAATTTTTGGATTATCTTGCTTATTTTCTTCGCTTTATTTATTTTGGTTTTTTTAGTTAACACATTTAGTAATGATTCAAAAAAATTTAATTCCTTATCTGAAAAATGTATTAATTCTGGAGGAATTTGGATACAAAAATATTCTGAATGTGAAAGTATTTCTGAAGAAGATTGTTTAAGTTTAGGAGGGGTTTTTGAATTTTGTGGTTCTGCATGCAGACATTATTCTAATGAAATGATTTGTACATTACAATGCATAGATTATTGTAAGTTTAATTAAAAATTTCTTTTAAGACTTTATCTTGCATTTCTTTTCTATAACACTCTTCACAAATTTCTACATTAGTTTTTTTGCTTAATTTGAAACCATAAGGCTCTTTCGTATTTCCGCATCTTTCACATCTTTTTAAGCAATTTGTACAATAAATTCTTTTAGAAATTTTGTCTTGTTTTGTGTGAGTTAAACAAATTTCTTTTCCACATTTAAAACATCTAACCGAACAATCTCTGCAAATTTTTTTGCCACAAATTGTACATTTAGTCATTAAACATCTTTTACAATAAGATTTAAAACAAGATTCACATTCAGAAATACATTCCTTACAAGAGATATGGGTGGAAGTGCAAAGGTTTATTTCATTTATTTCTTTTTGACAGCTTTCACAAAATAAAGGATTTAATTTTTTTGTTAAGGGATCAAATACTACTTCTATAGTTCTTTCTTTATCTTTTGATTTTAAGATTAAATCAAAAACCCCCAAAGGATAATAGACAATTGTTGTATTGAATAGTTTATTATTTACATTTAAAATATGCCTTTGCCTTTCCAATTCTATAGCCCTATTTTTATCTTTTTCAAAATCTTCAAAATTCATCTTTGATTTTATCGAATTTATAAGTGTTAATTGCCTTTGTATTTTTTCTATGTTACTCTCTTTTTTTAGTTCATCTAATTTTTTTATTGCTTTTTTCATAGATTCGCTAAATTCCTTATTTTCTTGAAAAAAATGATCTTCAATACGCTCCTTTTCTTTTTCAAATTTTTTTGTTAAAATTTCTGCAATTTCTTTTGTTTTTTCTTCTATTCTTTTTTTTAATTCATCTTTGGAAATGAAATAAGCCTCTTTTATGTCTGGAACTCTTATTTCATTTTTTATTCCTTCTTCTATATCATAATCAGATAAATTCCCTTCTATTGGAACTCCCTTATAAATATAAATTTCATTTATTAACTTCTCTTTTTCATTTAAAAATTGGAACGTTGTATGGAAAGTAAATCTGAAAAAAATATCAAATCTTTTCTTTTTTGTAAATTTTCCAAAAGAACCATTTTTTATCTTTAATTGTCTCTTGATCTCTTCTTCTGCATTTACCTTAAAATTTATTTTTAAAAGTGTTGTTTGTCCGGAATTTTCTAAATAATTAGAAATTGTTTTTAAAAGATAACTTCCTCTTTCAACTAATTCTGCGTCTCCATTTAAATCTTTTTCGCTGAATACAAATTTATAGGGGCATTTTTTTCCGTAAAATTTTTGAAAATCTTCTGGAACATTTGAGATTATTAAGAATCCTTCTCTAAACGAAATATCTGCTCCTAAATTTTCAAAGAATTTTTTTGTAAATTCAATTATTTCTTGTATTTCTTCCATGGTAAAATTAGTTAATTCAAATTTATAATGATTATTAGGATTAAATAGATAATTCTTTCTTTATAAAAAGATTTTTATACTCTTGGAGCGTGGGTAATTAATGGCTCAGGATACGGGGGTTAATTTACCTGCAGGATTTGGAGGACTTGTAAACTACAAGGAAGGATATGATACTAGATTTCCGCTTAAACCTACTTATGTGATTGGATTTGTAGTGCTTATAATTGCTCTAAGAATCGGGTTGAATTATTTGTTCTAAAATGTTTGGAGGAATTAATCCTAAACAAATGGAAGGAATGATGAGAAAGATGGGTATTTCTCAAAAGGAAATAGATTCTTCAAAAGTTATTATTGAAAAAAATGATGGGTCAAAAATAATAATTAATAATCCTAATGTAATGAAAATTAGCATGCAAGGACAAGAAAGTTTTCAAATTAGTGGAGAAGTAAGTGAGGAAATTGGATTTAGTGAAGAAGATATTCAAACAATTATGGAAAAAACAGGAGTGAAAAGAAGTGAGGCGATAAAAACTCTGGAAAAAACTGGAGATCTTGCGGAAGCTATTCTGGAGTTGTCCTGAGTTAAATATAAAAAGGACTTAAGCTTAGTCATTTGACATTAAAATGGAAGATATCATTCAGGAGAAAATAAGTGCGGATCATCTTTTGTATGTAAGTTTAAAATACACTAAAACGTGTGATGTTATTATGAACCTGCTTCTAAGGTGGAGAAATTTAATTGATGTTTGTATTGATAAATCTCTTGAAAAAGCAAAAAAAGATGGAAAGATAAATGAAGTTGTAGATAATGCTATCGGAAAAATAAAACAAGCAAAAGAGGTTTTTAAAAAAGATAAAAATTTTGTTGAAACTTTGGATTTTTTTATGATGCTTAGAAAATTAGAAACTCTTGAAACTGAAAGAGTGGGAGAATTCAGAAAAAATGTTGCTCTTAAAATTAAATTCAGAGGAGAAGAGGTTGTGGTTGATTTGGAGAAGCTTAAATCTTATGCTCAATTAGTTGAGGAGTTTGTAAATTCTTGTAAAAAATACCTATCTAATAAAAAATGAAAAGGTTCATAGTTATAACTTCTGGTAAAGGAGGAGTTGGAAAAACAACTACTTCAATAAATTTAGCTGCTGCTTTAAATAATTTTGGAAAACGAGTTTTAATTATAGACGGAAACCTTTCAACACCTAACGTTGGAATACATTTGAATTCTCCAGAAGTTCCAGTTAGTTTGAATCATGTCTTAAATAGAAAGGCCAAACCTTTTGAAGCAGTTTATAAGCATGATTCTGGAATTCATGTTATTCTTGCATCACTTTCAGTTAAAGAACTTAAAAAAATGAAAAATGGAAAGATAAGTGATTTTAAAAAAGAATTTTTGGAAATTGCAGACTATGTTATTGTTGATTCTGCTGCCGGGTTGGGAGATGAAGCACTTAGAGCAATAGAAGCAGGAGATGAATTGATTTTAGTAACAAATCCAGAAATGCCTGCAATAACTGATGCGCTTAAAACAATTAGGTTAGCTGAAGAGATGAAAAAGAAAATAACCGGAGTTATAATTTCAAGAGTTAGAAATAATAAATACGAGCTTGAACCCGAAGTTGTAAAAGAAATGCTGGAAGCTCCAATTTTAGGAAGTGTTCCTGAAGATAACGTTATGCAACTTGCCTTGAGAATGAAAGATGCGGTTGTTCATACTCATCCTAAATCTAAACCTGCTAGGGCGTATAAAGAAATTGCGGCAAAACTTGCAGGAGTTTATTATGATTCTAACAAAGATAAGGAGAAACTCTTTATCCGTATTTTTAGAAGAAAGTATTAATTTTTAGAAATCTCTCCATTCTACACTTAAATCCATAAAATCAATTTCTGCAAAACGATTAATGTTCAATTTTCCTTTTCCAATTAAATATTTGAAAATTTCCATTGTTTGAATGTTGGCTATTGCCCCTGCAATTGGGCCGATATTTCCAGAATCTTTTATATCCCTTATTATCTTAAAATCCTTTAAAGGATCTTGGCTCTTCTGATAGTTTAAAAAATCTTCAAAAGATTTTGTTTTTCCAGGAATAATTATTGGACCAACCATTCCTAAATGTAAGTTATATCCTCCAGAAACACAATAGGGAATCCCCTTCATTTTACTTGCATAACTATTGATTATCTTTGTAGTTTCAGATATTGAGGGCGAATCGGCACAATTAACCAAAAAATTACACCCTTTTATTATTCCTTCAAGGTCTGAATTTGGTTCCACTTTTTTTACAAAAGGGATTATTTTTGTATCTGTTAACTTTTCTTTAATCACTTCAACTTTGTATTTTCCTACGTCGTTTGAAGTAAAAAATAATTGTCTATTTAAATTGCTTTCACTAACTATATCTGGATCTACTATTCTTATCTCACCAATTCCTATTTGGCTCAATCCATTTACAATCCAAGTTCCTATTCCCCCTATTCCAAAAACCCCAATTACTGATTTTTCTAAATTGTTTTGTAAATTTAAAGTTTCAGCTCTTGAATCTGTAATCTCATCTAAAAATAAGGCCTGTTTATAGTATTTTCCGATAGGTAATTCTTTTTCATGCCTACTAATTATTCCTTCTTTTTCTAAGGCATTTATACAAGATTCTATATCTCCTCTCTGATATTTTTTGGATAATTCTTCTATTAAAGATGGTTTTCTAATTTCAAGTTCCAACAAATTTACTAAATCTTTAACTAAAGAATCTACTTGGAATTTTTTTATTCTTCTTGTTGCCGTTGATAGAAAAATATAATTTCCTTCAAAATCTTCCAAAATGTATAATGAATCCTTAATTTTTAATTTAGTTTCCATTATAAATTATCTCTCCGTATTTTATTTTCCTCTTTTTTGTGGGCTCAAATAAAATTTCTCCTTGACTATCTAAGGGGGCAATTATTTTATAGCTCTTCAATTTTTTTCTTAAATAAGAATCTTTTCTTAAATGCCAACATCCTAGAATAACTAAGATTGGTTTTGATGTTTTTTGTGTATATTCTAAAATTTTAGAGAGATGTTTTCTCTCTCTTTTTTTTAAAATTAGCTCAACTTCTTTTTCTTCACTTGCACTTAATTTTTTCTTTCCTTTTATTTTAGTTTGAATTTCTTTATTAAATCCAAAATTTTTAAAATCCATTCCAATCAATTTTATGTTTTTCTTATAACATAATTCAATTAATCTTTTTACTTCTTCAAATGAAGTCATTTGAGAAATTATTTTTTTATTGAAAATGTCTTTGAAATTTTTTTCGGAATCTAAAACTAGATTTTCCAAGTCTTCTGAAAGAATAAATTCTGGATTTACTAGATTTATTATTTCTTTTTGTTTAGAAAAATCATCTAAAAAAGAATGGGTACTACCAACAAAAATTATAGGATTTTGCATCTTAATTTAGGATTTTACATCCAATATTTAATGCTTGTTGGGCCTCTGTAAACTCCTTCTTCTATCTTTACTAATCCCTTATATAAAACCTCTTTAATTTCTAGAGATTTTAGTTCTTCGGAACTAGTTTTAATTTCTTCTATCTTTTTTTCAATAGTTTCCATTTATTGTAGAATCTTTTAAAGCTTATAATTCTTTTGTTTTAATATTTAATTTTAGAAGAAAGTATTAGTTATCTCATTAAAAATCTAATTGATTGAATTATGGATTTTGGAATTATTATTAATATAAATAGCAAGGCTAAGAAAACGTCTCCGAATACCCAAGAAAGTTTGTAATCTGACATGTTTTTTTATAGAATCTGGGCTTTATATGGATTTGGGCGGTTTTCCAAAAGACTTAATAATTCTGGGGGCTTATTAATTATGAACCGTAAGGTTTATAATTTGTTACTTCATAATAATAACATGGAAAAAGAGAAGTCTTGGTTTAGAAGAGGACTTGAGAGGATCTTAGTTGATCCTTTGAAAAAGGTTGTCTTAGCGGGAGGAATAATGGCGGGGGCTTTTTCCCAAGGAGTTGAGGCGCAGAATCCGGTTATTTTTTACGGAATGCAGAATTTTGACCCAGGAGCGCAAAATAATGTTCTTAGCGGGGGGAGAGTTCATTTTAATTATTATGGCTCGGGAGATGCAAATGGAGATGGAATTTTGGATTGGGCAGATTATAACGCGATGCAACAAGGAATTTCAAACGATAGGACGGATTTGAACGGAGATAAAGTTACAAATTCGGCAGATTTGGTTTTAATGAATAACTTTTTGAATGGGCAAACGAAATATCTTCCCGCACACTGGGATTTGCTACAAACTTCTTCAGAAAGAATTTTTTGGACAAATAAGGCGCTTGCAATTGATTCAACTAATTTTCATTCGCCAGGTCCTAATTGGGATTGCACACAATATGCAGACCAAACAATGATAAATTTAGATGGAGTAGAAAAAATAGGTCCTTCAGTTTATAATCCAAATACTTATGATTTTTCAAAAAATGGAAGATTTAATATTCCGACTTATTGGGCTGCTACTTATTCGTCTTCAGGGGTATCTCATGCTATCAACGCGGTATTCGTGGGAGATTCAACACATAAGTTTAGCGATTGGTATTTTATTGAACCTCAAACAGATGGGCAAGTAATTCCGGGAAGTTGGTCTATGGGATTAAATGTTCCGGTTGAAATTTGGAAAGAGATGTATCTTTATAGTCCTTTTTTTCAACAAATGAGACATGGTACAGAAAATTTAGTTAAATTTAATTTGAATAATGGAAATGGAAATATTAATTATGTTCATCCTTATCTTCAAACAACGAGAAAGCGGATTCCTCTTAATCCTACAAATGAAGTTGTTCCTTCAGATACTTCTGTGTTTTTGGGACAATCGGTGAATCCTCAGAATACTGGAAATGTTTATAATATAAGTGATGGTGCGGATGTTTTTTATAGTGATTCTTTAGTGAATTATGGAAATGGGAATTCAAGAATTTATAGAACTTTTAGTTGGAAGCCGTTTCATCATTATATTGATAGTTCTGCTCCTACAACTCTTTTAAAAGAATATCCTTGGAGTTGGTTGAATGTGGATTCTCTCGGCACTCAAATAATTGATGTTGTAGATAATCAAGCTCCGGTTGTTTGGGTTGTTTCTCCAATTTATTCGGTTCCATATCCTGCAACAAATATTCCTTCTCCTCAATTTAGTGTTGTAGATAATTCTGGACTTCCAGTAAATATTAATTATATAGGAGATTCGCTTACACAAGAGGCAAATGGATGCGGGCAGTTTAATTATGAACAATGGTTAAAATACGAATTTAGTGATTTAGCTGGAAATGTTAAAACTAAAACTTTTAAGAATGCAGAAATTTACAAGCCAAATGAATCTCTTGAATTTAGTTATGTGCCTTCGCCGGATACAACGGTTGGAAAGTGGTTTGAAGTTCTTCCTTCAAATTTGGAAAATTTTGTTAAAGCAGAAGATAATCTTTATTCCCAAAATAATTTAAATTTTGTATACACTCCTAATTTAACAAATTCAAGTTCAACTGAAAAAAGATATAATGTTTCGGTTAATGTTTCGGGGGATTGTGGATGTTCAAGAGATACGAGCTTTGTTTTAGTTCATGATTTAGTAAATTCTATTGGAAATTTTGAAAAAGGGTTGGAAGCGAGAGTTTATCCTAATCCTAGTGATGGAAGAGTGTATGTTGAAGGACAAGTTGAAAATTATAAAAAACTTAATTGGGAAGTTTATGATTTGAAAGGAAAATTAGTTGATTATGGAAAAGAGGAATTATTTGGTGAATATAAAGAAGAATTGGATTTTTCAAAATTAAAACCCGGAATGTATATTCTTGAATTAACTAGCGAAGATAAAACCGGAAAGTATAAGATTATTAAGAAATGAACTAAATTTTATTGAATTCTTTATGAATAATCTTTTGTGGTTTGAAATTTTATTATTTCTTGAAAAGAATGACTTATTTAGTTTTTTTAACATAAGGCTTTGTAATAACAAAACTTAAAAATCTTGAATACCTCTGAAATTTATGGGAGAAACACTTTTAGACAAAGTTGTTGGAATCCAATTGAGAGGTGGGCCTATTAAAGAATTAGACTTTAGTATATATCAAGCTAAAGTAGAATCTTATGCCTCTGACTGTTGCTATGGTGCGGAATGTGGAGACTGTGACTGTGGCGGTTATTGTATAGATTCTGAATGTGGTTAAATGGCGGAATTTAATACGGTTTGGTTTCCTCTTCAGTATGAATGTAATAACAAGTGTAACTGGTGTTATGCTCCTTCTGAAATAACCTCTTCTAAAGAAAAAAGATTTAATGATAAGAAAGAAAATGAATTTATTGATTTAATTGATAATTTAAATGTAAAAAAAATTATTTTAATTGGGGGGGAACCTTCAATCTATCCCTCTCTTGAAAGAGTAATTGAAAGAATTTCTAAGAAAGGTATTAGGGTTTCTATGGTAACAAATGGAAGAAAACTTTCTGATTATTCTTTTGTCCAGAGATTAGGAGATAGAGGTTTAAATTCTTTAACGATTTCTATTGAAGGGAGCTCATCAGAAATTCATGATTCAATTACAGGAGTTCCTGGAAGTTTCTACGAAACATTGCAAGGAATAGATAATTCAATCAAATACGGTTTTCTGACTTGCACAGAAACTACAATGTGTAATGAAAATGAAGGAGATTTAGAAAATATTATTCATCTTCTTGAAGGAAGAGATTTATCGCACAGGTTATTCAATATTTGTGGTCCATGTGTCAGTAATTTAGATAATTCTATTTATACCATTCCCTTATCTAAAGGAGCTAAATTATTTGAAAGGGTTTATAAATCTGCTAAAAGAAAAAATGTTCGACTTGTTACTCCTGTTCCAGTATGTAATTTAGATAAAGACTTATATAAGCATATGAAAGAGAATAATGCTGTTTCTCATGGATGTCACATTTTATTCGGAACAAATTTTGTATTAGATGCTAATGGAGATGTTTTACCCTGTGTACATTTTTCAAATTATCCTCTTTTTAATATTTATGAAGAAGATAAGATAATTTCTCCTGAAAGATTTATGGATTTATGGGAAAATCCAGATGAAACAAACCAAAAGTTTAGAAAGATTTTAAGAAGATATCCTTCTCAAAAATGCGAGGAAGGGAGATGCTGGAATCCATGTACTGGCGGATGTTCTGTTTTTTGGTTAAAGTATAATCCTGAAGAAGAAATAAGAGGTTTAAAATAAAAAATGCCGAAAATTATCTTTAAATTTGATAAAGAAAAAGACTTATGGAATCACTGGCATAAATCTAATTGGAAATCTTCTTGGACAGATTTTAGAATTCATCCAGAAATTAAAAAGATTTGTGAAGGAAAAAAATTTGAAGAATGTAAGGAGAAATTATCTTCCTATTTATCAAAATTGCAAGAGTCGGATCTTATCTCAATAGAACTTTATTCTTTAGAAAAATCTTGGCGGGAAATTGAAAAAGAATTTTTTGAACGGATGGATAATTTAATGAAGAAAAATTTTAATAAAGATATAATAGCTTATCTTACCACGCTTGGAATTTGCCCTTATGATCCTGATGAACCTTCCTTTATGTTTTCTTTATTTTATTCTTTGCCACACCAACTAAAAACTTGCGGTCATGAAATTATGCATCTTTACTTTCATAAATTCTATTGGAATAAAGTAGAATCTAAAATTGGAAAAGATAAAACAGGAGATTTAAAAGAAGCATTAAGTGTTTTGTTAAATGTTGAATTTAGGGATTTATGGTTTGCTAAAGATGAAGGATATGAGCCTCATAAAGATTTAAGAGAATTTATTTTGACTGAATGGAAAAAGGAAAAAGATTTTGAAAAACTTTTGGACAAATGTATTTTATATTTGTCTTAAATACATAAAAACTAAATTTTATTGAAGAAGATTTTCCATTATATAAAAAATATTTAGATGATTCGTAAATATCACTTCTGAATTTTTATAAGAAGTATTTGAATCAAAATTCTCAGAAAGCACAAAAACTTTTTTTGGATTATACTCTTCTATGAATTTTTTTGTTGATTTTGAAAGGGTATTGTCTTTTAATTTTGATTTTATTTCAAATCCGAAAGTATTTCCGTCTTTATTTATAACAAAATCCATTTCGTAAAGATTTTTATAATTCCAGTAAGTTACTTCAAATCCTCTTTTTAAGAGAGAATTCAAGATAAAATTTTCATAAATTTCTCCTTTATCTTGCCTTAAATCAATAGAATTGAAATTATTAATTAACACATTTTTGAAACCTATATCTAATAAATAAGTTTTTGGGGATTTAATTATCTCTTTTGATTTATTTTTTAAAAAAGGTCGGATTACATTTAGAATAGATGTTTTTTCTAAAACATCTATCATTTCTTTTATTTTATTATTATGTATTCCTAAATCATTTGAGATTGAATTTTTATTCAAAATTTTTCCATCATTTAAAGCAATTATCTTAAGAATTCTTTCAAAATCAGAAAAATTCCTATATCCCAGGACATCTTTTATTTCTTTCAAAAGATAAGTATCTTTTATGTTAGTTAAAATTTGTTTTTTTAATTCCTTATCTTCTGTTAGGATAACTTCCGGATATCCTCCAAATTTTAAAAATGTTTTAAAATTCTCTTTAATTAAATTAAAATCTTCAGTATTTCTTAATTTTTTAAAGAGGAACTTATTTTCATCTCTTGAATATAAAATTTCAAATAGATCCAAAGGAGAAAGATTAAAAATGAAAACTCTGCCTACAAGATATTTTATAGATTTTATTGCTATATCTGATTTAGATGAACCTGAAATAAATATTTTTATTGGATATTTGTCATAAATTAATTTTAGTATTTTTCCGCTATCTTCTGCGTATTGTATTTCATCTATGAAAAGAAAATCTTTTCCTTCAACATATTTTTCAATAAAAAGAGGGGTATTTTCTTGGAATAAATTTAATATTCCCAAATCATTAAAACTTATGAAATTGGATTGAGGAGTTTTTAATCTTTCATAAAAATGGTTTAAGATAGTGGATTTACCTATTTGTCTTGCTCCAACTAAAGCAATTATTTCTTTTCTTTTTATTGATTTTTCTATATTTTTTAAAATTTCCCTATGAAATAGCATAAAATTATATGTTTTATAATTTTATAAACTTTTTGTAAAAATATCCGGAGAAATTTATAAACTTTTTGTAAAAATATCCGGAGAAATTTATAAAATATGTATAAATTTTATTTCTTCTTTTTTGAAGAAATTGCCTTCTTTTTAGAATTTGCTTTTTTGTTTATTAAAAAATAATAAACTATTGCCAAAACCAAGAGAGCTATTAATAGATTTATCCAATTAAATCCTGGAAGCTTTGCTTTTGCAGGGCAAAGGAATGCTCCTGAAATATCTACACATTTTTCGGAATCTTTATTTGGATCGTAATACCAATAAATTCCTGATTGAACACAAGTTCCTACGGAGTTTGCGCTTTCACAAGCTTGTTGAGAAGTATAAGAGTTTCCAGTCCAACTCCAAACTGCATTCCAAGAGTAAGTTAAATATCCGTCATCATCGCAAGTATCTCCTTCTAAATCCCCCTCTGAATATGCACAAGAACCAACTCCATCTACTTTCCACTTAAATTGACATCTCTCTTGAGCTGAAATCCATTCACAAAAGCAATTTACTGAATCACAATCTACCTTTAATTGAGGAGGAACACTTTGATTTGCAACACTACAAGTGTCTAAATCACAGTAAGATTGCTCCTTATAATCTGAACACATAGAAATTGAATTGCAAGCTAAAAAAGTTTCTTCAACTTCAAGTAATTCATTATTAAATCTCTTTTCTTTCTTTTCTGTGGAAGATTCAACTATTACTTTGAAATAAAATTCCCAAGGTCCGTTATCGCATATTAGTCCAACACAATTCTTTGCATTATCAATATCTTCTGGAGTAATATTCCAAGTTGCATAAGCAATTTTTGTTGAGTGGTCGAATGTTGCCGTTAAAGCATTTGTTTTAACTCTTATATCATCATCTGGATTTGGAAATCCATCCTTTTCGTAAATTTCAAATTTAACAGTTGAGCCAGCTGGAGCATCAATATTTGAAACATAAAGTACAACTTCGTTTGATGGTTTTTCTGCATTGAATTTGAAGAAGGTTATTTCTGTATTTGTTGAAATAGATCTCCATTCCCCTTCGGCATATGTTAGATCTATTGTTTCTGGAGCTTCCCATATTGTTAGATTAAGAATTTTGTCTTGGAAGGTTTTTGTTTCAACTGGAGTAACTATCTTATAATAAAATTCGTAAGCTTCTTCCAATCCTGCCTTTAGAACATCTTCTTCAGTTATTTCCCAATTCACTGAAAGTTCTCCGTTCCTATCAACTGTTCCAGATATACTTTTTATAAAATCAGAAGAACTCTGTGGGATACCAGACACTTCTGGGGGACAATATAACTTATCATCACAATTATCTAATTCGTATATTTCAACTTGAACTTGCGTTTCGTTATAAAAATCCGGGAAGATTGTTTGTGTTGTGGCGGTTCCAGCCGGAACTTTTATTTGAACAATATTTGAAACGCCAGTAGTAAAATTTGCTTGAAACGAAGTTATTGATCCTCCATTTGTATTCTGCCATTCAGAAGTTAAATTCTCAAGTGATGTTTGAGGGGGATTTGATCCCTGTACAGAGTATACAATTAGTTCGTGACCGAGTACATTTCCTGTTGAAGGATTACTTCCAAAAAATTCTTTCTCGTCTATTGGAGTTATAACTTTCGCGTATAATTTAGTTTCATACTTATCTCCTGCTGCAATAAGATGTGAATAAGTTATATTCCAAGGAACAATTACATTTGGCATAGAAAGATTCACGGAATAAATGCTATCTAAGTATTTATATTCTGCAGTTGTAGCTCCTTCATTATCTCCTAGATTATTTTCTTCCATATAAAAAATTTGAACTTCTAAAAGAGTTGAATATAAGGCAGTTTCTGGAAATCCTTTGTAATAATAATAACTTGGGAAACCTGAAAAATCAAGATAAACAGTTTGATTTTGTTGATAATAAGGTGAATTTTGATTTTTAAAATCAAGAGTTGTTTCTCTTAGAATGTCATTTCCATTTTTGTTCGAACTCCAATTAAAACTAACATCATCCAAATAAGGTCCCTTTGTAACATTCATAAATATAACGTGTCTGCTTGCTAAAGGAGTGTAATTTAAGGGAAAAGAATACTGTCCCCCCCCTGTTAAAAAGTTTTCATAATAATTAAAATCCTTAAAGACAACATTATTTCCTACAAGGGGTTCATCAAATGTTGGAACAAGATAAAATTCATAAAGCCCTTCTCCCTTGTAATTCGAACTTTGCAAACATTTAGAAAAATCATTTAAACAATATTTATTTGACTTATTTATATCTTGTATTGAAGGATACCAAGTTACTAAACAAATCTCTTCTCCATAAGAATTGTAACAATTGAATTTAGCATTAGTTCCAGACTCAGATATATTTCTCACTGGATTATCGTTCAAGAATGGGACTAAAAATGAATCATAACTATAAGTCACCTCACCAGGGGAATCTCCTTGTTTATCTCCCGGATAATAAGTTACATTACGTTGGTAAAAAGTATTTGGTTGAGGATTTGAACCCCCAGGACTCAAAGTTGAAACTGTTGAATTATCGTAAGTGGAATTGAATTCAAAATTAATCATATCCGATTCCCAAAGTTCAAAGGAATCTGGCTTATTCTCTGATCCATTTGGATAAAATAAATAATCTAACCTTTTCATTCCTCTTTCTAATTCTTTTTCATAAACTGTAATATATTTTACGAAAAAATAATTATTCATTGGGTTTGAAGGAGAGTAATAAGAAGGGAAATTTTGAGGAGGTACTGGAAGAAGGTTATATTTATCTGTTTGAAGAGTAGGATATTCTACCATTTGATATATTGAGGGAGTTTGTAAAGAAGGGTTACTCAAATAAACCCAACATCTTTGACTTTGAGAATATTCATCCCAATTCTGACAAACATTAACTGAACCTGAAATAAAATTTATTGCAAATACAAAACTAACTAGTAAAAATAAACCAATAACTGCACCTCTTAACTTCATGAATGAAGAAGAGATTTATATTTTATAAATGTTTTCTTATTCTAGAATATATTTTAATAACTTATTTTCTTCTTAAAAATTAATCTTTCAAGTAAATTTTATATTCCGCCAAATATCTTCTAAAAAACCATTGAATAAAAATAGAAATATCTTTATTTATTTGAGACCTTTCAAGAGCATTATAATAACTATTTCTTTTTGTATATGGGATGTCTAACATAGGGAACTTAAATTTTTTTAAAACAAAATTCATCATTAATCTAGAAATTCTTCCATTTCCATCAGTAAAAGGGTGGATTGTAACAAATTTTAAATGAACTAAAGCCGCTAATTCTACCGGATGGAGTTTAGTTTTTTCTTTATTATACCATTCAAAAAACTCTTTTAATAAAAAATCCAATTCTAAAGGCATTGGGGGTTTGAACTTTGATTGCGAAATTGCAACATTATGGTTCCTTATTTTTCCGGAAATATCTTTTGAAGTTTCCCTCATCAATTGCTCATGCCATTTTAATATAACCTGAAGATTTAAATCTCTTTCATAATTCATCATCTCATAAAAAACTTTTTTATGAGATTCTGCTTCCTTTACATCTCTTATCAGTTTTGAGTGCGGAGTTATTCCTTCATCCAAAAGTTTAGCTGTATCTTTTAAAGAAAGTGTGCTCCCTTCAATTCTTTGAGTATTATATGTAAATTTTACTGCAAAATTATTCTTAAATTTATTTCTTGCAGAAAGGGGCATTGATTTATACTCCTTATTGAATTTATTTTTAATTTTATCTATGCTATTTAAAAATTTTTCTTTATAGAATTCTTGGGTAAACTCTTTTTTCTTGGACTCAATATCTTTCGGAATTAATTCTCCAAGATATAACTGTTTTTTTCTTACAGACTTTCCTTCTCTATAACTATGTACAAGATAAAAGTATTTTTTTCTTCCTTTTTTTATTTCTTTAATTTCCACCATAATAAGAGGTATACCTACTTATTTATAAATTTATCCTTTTATTAAAAATGTAGGTATACGATATTAATCTTTAAAAATAATAATTAAAATATCTTGTTAAATAAATAAGGTTTTTGTACTGAATTATTTTCTTCTTAAAAAATAAATTCCAGATACTAAAATAAATGCTATCAATAGATTTATCCAATTAAATCCTGGAAGTTTTGCTTTTGCTGGACAATTATAAGAACCAGAAATATCTGAACAGCTAAGATAAGCCCCTGTTGGATCGTAATACCAATAAATTCCTGATTGAACACAAGTTCCTACGGAGTTTGCGCTTTCACAAGCAGATTTAGAAACGTGTTTAGGATTATCTGAAGCCCATTCCCAAATTGCCTTATAAAAATACTCTATTGAACCTCCTCCGTCTTCATCACAATTATTTTGAGTTGTTTGATTTTCTTGATATTTACAATTTCCTATTCCTCCTGCTGAATAAGAAAATTTACAAGATTGTGTTTCAAAATTCCAAGTACACCCACAATCAACTATACTACAATTAATTCCGGAAGGTGAACTTCTTCCTGAAACATTACAAAAATCTGAATTACATTGTTGCTGGCTTTTATAAGCAGAACAGAAAAAGATTTCCGAAGCGATACAATCAGTTGGAGCTTCGTTTGTCAATTTTAAAATTTTCGAATCAAAAGTTTTTGAAAGAGAATTTGTCTTATCAATTACTTTGAAATAAAATTCCCAAGGTCCGTTATCACATGTTCCAAAAGAACAATCTCTAGCTTTAGAAACATCTTCTGAAGTCATATTCCAAACTGCATGAGCGATTCCTGTTGAAGAATTGAATGTTGCCGTTAAAGCATTTGTTCCAACTCTTATTTCATCATCTGCATTATTTGAATCTTTTTCGTAAATTTCAAAAACTAAATTAATTCCAGAAGGGAGTTGGATTCCTGAAACATATAAAGCTACCTCGTTTGAAGTTCCTGAATTAAAATTAAACGAGGATATGTTGTTTGCTAAAGATTTTACTCTCCATTCTCCTTGAGCGTTATTTAGATTATAACTTGTAGCTCTCCAAACACTTACATTGAGAGTTTTATCTGGAAAACTTCTAACTTCTAAATGAGTTTTTATTTTATAATAAAAAACATAGTTATTTTTGTGTCCTGCTTTTGACAAATCTTGTTCAGTTATTTCCCAATTCACTGTTAAAGCTCCGTTGTTAGTTACAGTTCCATTTATACTTTTTATTAAAATTTCACTAGTTGAATTAGTGTAATAAATGTCTACTTGTATCTGCTGGCCATAATAAGCAGAAGGAAAACCATAAATTATTGGATTTCCTATTACATTTCCAGTTGCTCCCCCGCCTGAAGAAAATTCAACTCCGGGCACATTTATTTGAACAGTTTTTGCTGAAGAAGATAAACTTGTATTCAAAACAAAAGAATCTATTCCTTGCCCATCCTTCATCCAATCCGAAGTTAAACTCCCTAAAGTTGTTATTCCTGTTGGATGCACTATAGTTACATTTAATTGATTTGAAGTTTCAAAAAATTCTTTCTCATCTATTAAAGTTTTAATTTTAACATAAAAAAGAGTTGAACTTTTATTTCCTGCAGCTAAAATATCCGAATACGTAATTTTCCAAGGTTGAATAAATGTTCCAGAGTTACTTACTTGCTCTAATGATTGTTGAGGAGTGGATAAAGAATTTATAAGAGTATATGAGGAAGCTCCTTCATTTTTTGAATAAATTTCAACACCTATATCTGAACCATAATAATAGGAAGGAAAACCCGAAAAGTTCAAAATAACGTCTGAAAAATATGTCTGCCCTCCGCTAACCAAATTATTGAAATCTATTGAAATAGAATTTATTGGAATTCCATTAGGAGATTGATTTCTCCAATCAAATTTGAGAGAATCTAAGTAAGGACCCTTTGAAACATTTACAAAGAGTATGTGATGGTGGTGCATAGGATTATTTCCTGAATAACCTGCAATATTGAAAAGATAATTCCAATTTTTTATATATTCATAATATCCAAATTTTTTAAAAACTAAATCTCCGCTCAATTCAAAAGGGTAAGCTGGAACGCTTTTTGGAGAATTATATTTTGGAACCATATAAAATTCATAAAGCCCTTCTCCAAAATAATTTGATCCATTCAAACATTTTGATTGTGAATTCTGGTTTGCAGGAAGTTCATAAGTACAATATTTATTCGCTCTGTTCATTTCTTCTATTGAAGGAAACCAATCTACAACACAATAATTAGAACTACAAACAAATTTTGAAGGATTTGAGCCAGAAGTTGAAGCAGAGTTTATCCGAGTTATATTATCATCTATCAATCTGGGAATTAAAGTTTTATCATTAAAGTATTCCAATATTCCTCCTTCTGAAGAAATATATCCTGGAAATTGTTCTATTATTTTATTTTTTACTCCTCCTTGGGATCCGTAATAAGTATCTAAATTTGTGGGAGTTGGGCTAAATAAAGAATTTTTAATAAAAGCATTATCGTATTGAGATTGCGGTTCCAAATAAAGGGAATCAGATTCCCAAACTTCAAAATACTCTGGAAGTTCTAAAATTGGCTCGTAAAAAACGTAAGACAATCTCTTAGATCTTGATTCTAATTCTTTTTCATATATTTGAACATATTTTATTGAAGAAAAGTAAGGATCTCCTATTGTAGGAGGTAAAGGAAGATTATGTCCCATATTAAATGTCATCAAAAGTCCAGTATCGCTTAATACATTTAATGAAGGTAAAGTTCCTGCTGGAGTAGTTGATGGAGAAATCCAACATTCATAATAATCTGAACTTTGAGGCATGCTACAAGGAGAAGCTAAAACTGAACTAAGAGAAATTGTAAATAAAAAAATCGTAATTACCCAAAAAATACCTCTTAATTTCATAGATTTTCTAAAGAATTATATGTTATAAATGTTTTCATGAAAATTAACCTATTCTTGAACCATTTGGAATCTCTCCTTCTGGAGAAATTAAAATGACTTTTTCATGATTATCACTAGAAGCTGCTAAAAGCATACCTTGAGATTGAATTCCTTTCATATTTCTTGGCTTAAGATTTGAGAAGTAAGAAATTTTTTTTCCTTTAAGCTCTTCTTTTTTATAATAGGGTTTTAATCCCGCGCAAATTATTCTTTTTCCTAATTCTCCTACATCAAGGGAAATTTTGTAAAGTTTGTCTGCTCCGGAAACATCTTCCACTTTTTCAATTTCAGCAATTCTTAAATCCAGTTTACTCCAATCCTCGAAGTTCACTTCGTTAGTAGTCATAATTCCTTCAGGTTTTTCTTCTTTAATAGTTTTTTGATTTTCCTCTATCTTTTGAAAAAGAGGTTCTCCTTTTTCTATTTTTTTATTTGGGTCGAAATCAATTTCCAATTCCTCTTTTGTAAATTCAAAACCTCCTAGCTTTTGAGATATCTTTTCTGAAGTTTCAGGTATAAAAGGATAAAGTACGATTGCTATTTTTTTAATTGAATCTATTAATTCGTAAAGAATTTTCTTATCTTTAGTTTCCCAAGGTTTATTTCTTTGAACATATTCATTACAAATATCTATGAAAGAAAAAATATTGTTTAAAGATTTGTCAATTTCAAAATTATTTATCAATTCATTTATTTTAGGAAAATTCAGGTATTGAGCCAAAGAATTTTCAGTTTTTTCAATTCCGTTTTTTTCTACTAATCCTGTTACTCTTGAAACTAAATTTCCAAGTTTATTCAATAATTCTCCGTTGTGCCTATCAATTAAAGCTTTTTCTGAAAAATCACCGTCGTCTCCGAAAGCTGTCGCCCTTAGTAAGAAATATCTGGCTGAATCTGAGCCTGCAATTGAAACCAATTCATCTATATTTATGACTTTCCCTCGAGATTTTGAAATTTTTTCTTTATCAAATGTCCACCAACCATGTGCAAAAACTTTTTTTGGAAGTTCTATTCCCGCCGCCATTAAAAAAGCTGGCCAATAAACAACATGGAACCAGAGAATATCTTTTCCAATTAGATGTAAATCTGCTGGCCAAAAATCTTTTTCTAAAACTCCCGAATGATAATTAAATAAAGCATCAAACCAAACATAACAAACATGTTTTTTGTCAAAAGGCAAAGGAATACCCCAATCAAAACTTGTTCTTGAAATAGATAAATCTCTAAGGCCTTCTTTAACTCGGTTTATTACTTCTTGTTTCTTAGAATTCGGAAGAATAAATTCTTCGTTTTCCTTGTAAAACTTCAAAAGTTTATCTTGATATTTGCTTAATTTAAAAAAATAACTTTTCTCCTTTAGTTTTTCAATTGGTTTTTTATGAATCGGGCAGCACCCCTCAATTAAATCTTTTTCAGTGTAATAAGATTCGCAATCTGTGCAATACAATCCTTCGTATTCTCCTAAATAAATATCTCCTTTATCATATATTTTTTGCAAAATTTTTTTTACGTTTTCTTCATGATCTTTATCTGTGGTTCTTATAAATCGATCATAATTTATATTTAATTTTTCCCAAGCTTCCTTAAATTTTGGAATTAATTCATCTGTAAACTCTTTGGGGGTCTTTCCATTTTTATTTGAAATTTCTGCTATTTTTTTTCCGTGATCATCCGTTCCCGTTAAGAAAAAAACTTCTTTTCCTAAAAGTTTGTTCCATCTTGAAAATAAATCTGCCGCTATGGTTGTGTAAGCGTGCCCGACATGAGGAATATCATTTGGATAATATATCGGCGTGGTAACATAAAATTTTCTTTTCATAAAATTAAGAATTAAAGGAGTTATTTAAAAGTTACTTAAGAAGAACTCTTTGAACATAATTTTCTAATTTGCTTTCGCTAACGTCTCTTAAATCTCTGTCTTTTTTAAAATCAGGTGAGTCGTAAATTTTAGAAGAATTTGTAAAATCCCCTCGCTTACTTAAAAAAGAAAAAATTTCACAAACTAAACCATTTGTTCCTGGAATTGAAGAGGAATAATTAGTATGAAAGTCATCTATTGGAGCTAATTGAAAAAATATTCTCTCTCTTATTCTATCAATTTCTCTTGGCTCATTAACTAAAGCTATTGTCCACGAATGAGGTAAATATGCTTGCTCAGTAAGATCTGTTTTTACATTATATCTTAATTTTCTTTTTATCATAAAAATATTTTTCAGATCGGAAGAGCGTCGTGTAGGGAAAGAGTGTAGATCTCGGT
>CALJLT010000032.1 GCA_937982425.1 uncultured archaeon
ACCACCGAGATCTACACTCTTTCCCTACACGACGCTCTTCCGATCTGAAGTTTTACTTCTTAATTTTTCTAAAAAAATTTGTGCATCTTTTTCAAAATTTAAATTTTGAAATAAATTTAATACTTTTTCCTCTAAAATTATATTTTTCTCTTTACAAAAATCCAAAATTGCTTTGTTTTTTTCTTGCATTTCAAATTAACCATAATTTAAACTTAAGGAAATTATCTCTCTTACTTGGGGTAAAATAGAAGGGTTGATTGCTAATTTAATTTCTCTCATCCTTCCTCCTCTTCCTTTAGAAATAACCCTCACATTAATTATTCCTAACATGTCAAATTCTTGAATTATATCTCCTACCCTTCTTTGAGTTAAGGGCTCCAATTTATATTTTTTACAAAAATTTAAATAATCATTATAAATTTCTCCTGTAAAAAAAGATTCATTTTTTCTTTCCTCTGAAAATTTAATTATAGAATTCAAAACAATTTGGAATTGTTTCGGGTGACTTGAAATTACATCTAAAATTTTATCCCTTTCTATTTTTCTTTTAGCTTCATCTATATGCAAAAGAGTTATTTTATCTTGATTTGATCTCTCAGCTAGTTCTGCTGAAACTCTTAATAAATCCAAAGCTCTCCTAACATCTCCTGATTCTCTTGCAGCATAAGCCGCACATTTAGCTATAACTCCCCCTCCTAAAACTCCTTCTTTAAATGCTCCTCCTACTCTTTTTAATAAAATATCCTGAATTTGGATGGCATTATAAGGAGGGAAAACTATTTCTTCTTCTGATAAAGAACTTTTAACCCTCGGATCAATATTATCTAAAAAAGTTAAATCATTAGAAATTCCCACTATAGATATTTGAGAGTAAGATAATTCAGAATTTAACCTGGTGAGATTGTATAAAAAATTATTTGAAATTTTTTTAACTATTTGATCTATTTCGTCCAAAATTAAAACAACTAATTGTTTTTTATTATCAATAAGTTCTATAAATCTAGTGTATACCGTTTGGGTTGGAAGTCCTGTTGCTGGAACTTCCCCTCCTAATTGATTTATTAATTCAGCTAAAATTCTATATTCTGTATCTGCCACTTGCTTTAGTTTACAATTTAAATAATAAATTTTTAATTCAAAATTAGAATCATTTGATTTTACTTTTCTTTTTTCTAATGCATCTTTTACCTTAAGAATAGATAAAGTTTTACCTGTCCCAGTATTTCCATACAAAAAAAGGTTACTTGTCTTTTCCCCCCTTAAAACAGGAGCTAATATAGAAGCAATTTGCCTAATCTGCTCACTTCTATGAGGAACATCTTCTGGTTTATAATTGGAAAGCAAAAAAGTTTTATCTTTAAAAATCTTATTTTCACTAAAATTATCAAAAATTTCTTCTAAATCTTTTTTTATAAAATCTTCTTCCATTTTAATTTTAACTCATCCCTTTATATAAAGTTTTATATATAAAAATTATCTTATCTCTCACAGGTCTATTTCTCTTGGAAAAAAAGAATTTTAATTTTCATCTCTCGATAAAAATTAAAATTTTATTTAAATAGTTATGACTACTTATTAAGAATTACACCTTTGTTTCTAATGGAAAAAACAATTTTTTAAAGAAAAGGAAGAGATTATTCTTCTTATTCTTCTTATAACCTTTATTATTATTATTATTATTATTATTACTATTATTATAACTACTAATAAATTAATATAAAAATTTTTAAGCACAATTTTAAAAAGTAAAAAAACAAAAATTAAAAACCAAAAAGTTCCAAAAGAAATAAAGGGGACACACTTACATAAATATAAATTATAACAAAGCTCTTTAGTTTATATATTTTTTATGTAATTATAAAGTAATATATTTTTCCTAAATAGAAAGAAAGAGTATAAATTTGTAAATATAAATTTATAAGATTATAAATTTTATATAAAGCAAATGAAAGAAATTAATCAATCTTATGAAGAAAGGGATATTAAGCTGCTATTGTTTTGTGCACGTCATAGAGACAGAGGAGGTATATAATTTCCAAAATCTGATTTTGGATTGGCTTTTTCCTCTATATTAATAAGATCCAAGGATATATATTCTTTTTCAGAAAAATTAAACCCAGAATTATTTAAAGATACTCTTTTTATGAATAATTTAAATAAATTTTTGTATAATTTTCATAACTTAAATTGGTTAATTTCAAAAGAAGATAATAATTATTTTTTATTAAAGAAGAGATGGGACGAGAAAATCTTTTTTAATTTTAAGTTAAGATTAGCGGAACAAGATTTAACAAGACGCCTAAATTCTTATTTTGGAAGAGAAATATCTGATTTAGTAATAGTTCCAAAAGGGCAAACATTATTCAAAGAAAAAGATGAAAATTCTGGAAGAGTAGTAGTTATACATAACGATCAAACAGAAAAAAGTAAATCTTTAATTAATTTCTTTCAAAAAGAGGTTTTTAGATAAATTTTAAGTAAATTTTTGAATAACCAATTAAAATAGGGTCAACAAAAAATCAACTAAAATTATATCTTTTTGTAGAGATAAGTTTATAAAGAAATTCAAATTAAACATATTATGCAAAAAGAAAAGATACCTTATAGTGTAATTATAAGCAAAATGATCGTAACAAAAGAAGGAAAAAGATTGGGTTTTGTTAAAGATGTAACATTCGAAACAAAATCAGGAGAGTTAATAAATTTAGTTGTAAAAGATTCGACAATGTACACAAAAAACCTTAACTTAGAAAGATCAAGTTCAAACGAATTATTAATCCCATATAGTTCTATCATCGCAATTGGGGATTTTGTAATTGTTTCAGAAGAAGATTTAATTTAATACCCAAATCTTTAAAAACTAATTAAAATTTTAATGAATATGAGATTAATTGGATTTAATTTTAATAAAATTCTTGCAGAAAGAATAGAAAGTATAAAAGAACCACCAAAAGTGAGTAATTCAATAGATATAAGAGAAATAAAAGAGTTAAAATCTGAAATTTTAAAATCAAAAGAAGTGCTTTTATCAGTAAAATTCAATTATAAAATAGAATATAATCCTCAAATAGCAAAATTAGAATTTGAAGGAGAATTAATCCTTTCTTTAGATAGTAAGGAAGAAATAGAGAGAGTTTTAAAAGAATGGAAAAATAAAAAATTGAATGAAGAATTTCAAATAAAATTATTTAATTTAATTTTAATAAAATCAAACATAAAAGCAGTTTCTTTAGAAGAAGAGTTAAATCTTCCTCTTCATTTCCAAATGCCCATGTTAAAAAAAGGCAAAAAAGAATAATTTAAAGAATATTTTTAAATAAGATGCTCTTTTTGATTTAATGAAGATTTCTACAAAGAAAAAGCAAAAAATTTTAGAACACGTTTTGTTTTACTTATATAGTAAAAATCCAGAGCCTCTTTTTACATCCTACATAGCTCAAGAGTTAGCAAGAGATGAAGAATATACAAAAAAATTACTTTTAGAATTGAAGGAAAGAAACTTGGTTTTAGAAGTTAAAAAGAATAAAGAGGGAAAAGTTTATCTTAGAAGATCAAGGTGGAGATTATCTAATGAAGCATTTAAGAGGTATGATTCTTCTCAAAAAAGGAACTAAAACTACTTTTTATTTATATTAATTTTTTTAAACTAATGAGCACTCTTAAAAAGATGGAAAAAAAAGAATTAATTCTAAACCAAATTTTGCAAGATTTAACTCTTTTTGAAAAGGAAATTTCTTATTTGAAATATGATTTCCAGGTTTTAACCTCAAAAATAAACAGGTTAGAAGAAAGGATAGAAAAAGAGAGTTCCTTTAACTTTAAAGAAAAAATTATTTTTCTTGAAGAGCAGATTGAGACTATCAAAAACGAGTTTTCGACAAAAAAGAGTGTTTTTGAGATAAAAGAAGAAAGGGATAAGACACAAAAAGAAATTATTAAGCCTTTAAAGGACAAAATTTGGGGTATTTCCATAGGAAATGAAGGGGTTAAGACAGACAGACAGACAGACAGACAGACAGACAAAACGAATAAAAACGAGTTCGAAATGGCCTTGGAAACAATGGGTTCTTTGAATTATTTAAAAGAAGAGATAAAACTTAAATTTCAAAAATTAACTCCCCAAGAAAATTTAATTTTTGCTATGATTTATCAATTGGAAGAGGGAAAAAACAAATGTACTTATTCGCTCTTATCTTCAAAATTAAACCTCTCTCAAAGTGTTATAAGGGATCATGTAAGAAGGATAATTGGAAAAGGAATACCTCTAGAAAAAGAAAAGATAAATAATAAAGAAATTAACTTAAAAGTTAACTCTTCTTTAAAGAAAATGCTTTCTTTAAATTCCTTTTTAGATTTAAGCAAAAAATAATTATTCTTTTTAACGAATAACTTTTAAAATTCTTTAAAAGGAAATCTTTTTCAATTTTTAAGGCCTAAAAACAGAGATTTTTAGTTTTTATTCCAAAAGCAAACCCTCTCTTTCTCTCAAAATTAAATAAATTTTAAATCATTTTTTATTTTTAACACTCACTTTTTGTTTTTTTATAAGTTTTTCTTTAATATTTTGAGGAATATATACTCTTTTTTTGCCATTTTGTTCTATTTGTTCAAATATTAAACCCTCACTTTTCGATTTTATTGCATTAATTTGACCTCTGATGGTGCTTTTTTCCTTACCCAGCATGGCCGCAAGATCATCATAGCTGAGTTTTAAGTCTGAATTTAAAAGTGACAAAAGTATAACTCTCTCACTTAGAGAAAATTGGTTTAAATTTGGTGTTTGAACACCTGTTTGAACACCTGTTTGAACACCATAAACAGCTGTTTGTTCTTCAAACAAGGGGTTGTTTGTTTTAAACGGCTGTTTAAACAGGTTTCTTTTTTGAGCACCTTGGGTGAGAGAAAAAATATTTTTAAGATTATCAATCTCTTCTTTAATCGAAGACAATTCCTCTTTTAAATCAATAATTTGTTGTTTATTTGTATTTTTTTCAGAATCAAGGTGTTTGATCCATTCGCTTATAGATAAAATATCCTTTTTAACAGAATCAAAACCTTTTTTTGTTTCATCTCTAACTTCCTGGACTCTTTTTTTTCCAATAATAAACCAAAACATAATACTTGAAAGAAGGTTTTATTTAAAAACATTTCTCTTTATAGAGGGTTTTTAATCTTTTTTTATCTAAAATCTAAGGTTATAAAAGGGAGAGAAAAAAAGATTTTATTTCAATAAAAATAAGAATAAATTTTAAAATAAACAACCAAACAGGCTGTTTAAACACCATTAAACAGCCATAAACAACAACGAACTATTAAATAACGAAGAGAAAACATAAAAGAAAATATATGAAAAAATATAAAAATTAATTGTTAAGAAAAGATTAAATTAAGGTAACCTAAGTGAAATAAATTTAAATTTTTCAAAAGAGAAGGGGTTTTTTAGATTAGTTTTATTTCAAAAAAGAAAAATCTTCTTTTAGTTTTATGAAGAATCCTTTAAATGAAAAAAAAGGAAAGGGGAGATTCAAATGTCCTAAATAAAAGAGAAAAACAAAAAAAATTCGCACAAAACAAAAAAAGAAATTAAAAAGTTCGTACTAAGAAATATTTTGTTTAAAAAAGAAATAAAAATTTAATTAAGGTAACCTAAGTAAAATAAATTTTTTTGTGGTTTAAAATAGAAGCGATCTTCAGCAAAAAACAAAAAAGACTCTTTTAAAAGTAAAAATTGATAAAAAGCAATCTAAAAGGGCAAAAGTTCGTATAAGGTATATTGTGCGAACAGCGTCGATAAACCAAAAAGATAGCAAAATTTTTTAAAAAAATAAGGAAATTCTAAAACTAAAAAAACAAGCCAAAACTAAAAAAATTTTCTAAAAAAGGAAAAGAAAAGTACAAAAAAGGAACAAAAAGTGAGAGTTAACTTTTAATATGCCTCATTTTGGTATTTTAAAGATTTAAATAAGGGTAAAGGGAATTTTTCTTTACACCGAATAAGTAATTTTCAAAAAATTTAAGAACAAAACCGCTCTAAAGAATTAATGATTGAAGAATTAATTTTAGCAGTTGTCCAGGGCATAACTGAGTTTTTACCAATATCTTCTTCAGGACACTTAAGCTTGATATCTAATTTAATTTCTGAGCCAGATCTTTTTTTTATGGTAACCCTTCATTTTGCTTCTTTAATCGCGGTTCTCGTTTTTTTAAGAAAAGATTTATTTGAATTTAAAAAAATAAAAGACAAAAAAATACAAAAAAAAATAAAATATATATTTTTAGGAATTTTACCTGCAGGCTTGTTCGGTTTTTTCTTTTCAAATTTAGTTGAATCTACCTTAACCAATTTCCTTTTTTTAGGCTCAGGGTTTCTTCTTACAACTCTATTTTTATTTTCAACAAAATTAAAAAAAGGGCATCTTAAGATAAATGCAAGAAATTCTTTTTTAATAGGATTAGTTCAAGTCTTGGCACTTTTTCCAGGAGTATCTAGGAGCGGGGTAACAACCTCCTTTGCAATTTTTAAAAAAATAAATCCCTTAGAAGCAGGAAAATTTTCTTTTTTAATTTTTATTCCCTTGATGTTTGGAGCTTTATTTTCAGAAATAAGTAATTTCTATTTTAATTGGACAATTTTATTTTCCTTTTTAATTTGTTTTATGGTTAGTCTATTTTCTTTGAATCTTTTCTTTAGGATAATTAAAAAAGGAAATTTTTGGCTTTTTGGTTTTTGGACAATAGCCATGTCTTTTTTAAGTTTTTATCTTTATTTTAGTTAAGATTAAATACACCCCTTCATTTAAGAGGGTATGAAGAATTTTAAAGTAGTTATTTTTTCTTTAATTGCAGTAATTTTTCTTTTTTTAACATTCACAATAGATTGGATTTTTATAGCCGGTGCATTAATTTTTATGTACTTAAATCAGAGAGAGTTATTTGGGCATCAATAAGTTATTAAATAAGTTCGTACAATCTATTTTATGAAAGGGGCAATAAAGGCGATTGTATTTGATATTGGAGGGGTTCTGCAAATAAATTTTTCAAAAAGAAAAAACAAAGACCAGACACATGTTTCAGGGGTGCACGAAATAATTGCAAAAAAACTAGGAACTTCAATTGACCAATATTTTGATGCGATAGATTCTTCATATGTGAAGTCTATGGAAGGAAAAATCAGCGAAAAGAAACTTCTGGAAACATTTTCTAAAAATTTAAAAACCCCTAAAGAAAAAATAAAAAAACTATATTATTTTGCTTATAAAAAAAGGTTTAAGTTAAACAAACCATTATTAAGGTTAGCTTTAAAATTAAAAGAAGAAGGATACAAAATTTCGATTTTATCAGATCAATGGCATTTATCAAAAAAAGCACACGTCCCAAAAAAATTTTATTTATATTTTAAACCACTTCTTCTTTCTTGTGACGTAGGTTTTAGAAAACCAAACGAAGAAGTTTACAGGCTTCTTCTCAAAAAATTAAAACTATTGCCAAAAAATATACTTTTTATAGATAATCAAATTTGGAATGTTTTGGCTGCAGAAGAACAGGGGATGAATACAATTTTATTTAAAGATAACAAGGATTTTTTTAAAAAATTAAAAAAATTCATTTAAAATGGAAAAAGAAGAATTTTTAAAAAAGCTTGAAATAGAATTAAAAATCTCTAAAAATTCTAAGTATACTTTAAGAAATTATTTAAATTCAAACACCCAATTTTTTAATTATGTTCAAAAAAAGCCAAGAGAAATCTCAGCGGAAGATATAAAAATTTTTCTCGCAGAGAAGATGGAAAATAAATCTTCGACTTCAATAATCTTATTTTTGTCCGCCTTAAGGTATGCATTTTCCACAATCTTGGATTTTGATCCCACCTCTAAAATAAAAAGACCAAAAAAAGAAAAAAAACTTCCAAGTGTGTTGACCAAGAAAGAAATTTTAGATTTAATAGGGGCAGTAAATAACAAAAAATCTAGATTAATAATCTCTTTTATTTATGCCTGTGGAATGAGGGTATCTGAATTAACAAAATTAAAAATATCTGATTTAGATTTTGAAGAAAAAATAGGTCAAATAAGACAAGCAAAGGGAAAAAAAGATAGAATTTTTAATATACCCCTTTTTTTAATGAATAAATTAAAAAGGCATGCAGAAAAACAGAAGGAATTTGGAAACACTTTTTTATTTTCAGGAAGAGAGGGGAAAAAAATGTCAGATAGAAATATACAAAAAATAGTAAAAAACGCAGCAAAAAAAGCAGGAATAAAAAAAGAAGTTCACACCCATACCCTTAGGCATTCTTTCGCAACTCATTTATTAGAACAAGATGTAGACATAAGAAAGATCCAAGAATTATTGGGGCATTCAGATTTGTCAACAACCCAAATTTATACTCATGTTTCAACAGAAGAATTAAAAAAGATAAAATCTCCCTTAGATACATTAATGAGTTAAAATGTTATTAAAAATTATTCTAGCAACGATTTTTGTAAGCTTAATAAGTTTAGTAGGAATTCTAATTTCTTATAAAAAAATTAAAGGAAACCTCCATTATTTGATTTCTTTTTCTGCAGCAGTTTTAATTTCAGTTTCTTTTTTTGATTTAATTCCTCATGCATTAGAAGAATTAGAATTGGGAGGAATACATTTACATGAATCCATATTTTTCTTAGTTATAGGAATAATTTTGTTTTTTCTTTTTGAAAAATTTATTCATTGGCATCATTGTGGAAAACAAGATTGTGACAAAAAACCTCTGGGCGCATTAATACTTTCAGGAGATTTTCTTCACAATTTTATAGATGGAATTTTAATTGCAGGTGCTTTTTTATTGGACCCTTTGACAGGAATAATAATAACCCTTTCAGTTATAATACATGAAATTCCCCAAGAAATAGGGGATTTTGCAGTTTTAATCCATTCAGGTTATACGAAAAAACGTGCATTGTTCTTAAATTTTCTCTCTGCACTTTCTTCAGTCCTAGGAGGGATTTTAGGTTACTTCCTTTTAAAGTCATTTGAATCTTTCATACCTTTCGTAGTTTTAATTACGGCAGGAGGATTCATTTACATAGCTTTATCAGATATAATCCCCGAATTACATAAGCACAAGGGAAATAAAATAAATTTAATAGAAACTTCTATTTTTGTGTTAACTATAATTCTATTTAAGTTTATTTTAGAAATTCTACATTAAAATGATAGAATTAGAAGAATTAAAAAAAGAAAACCAATCTTTAAGAGAAAAAATAAAAATCTTAGAAGGAAAAATAAATTCTCAAAGAAAGGGAATGGAAATAAAAGCAGAAAAAGGAAAACACATGTCCAGAGCCCCTTTTGGTTACTCTTGGGAAAAAGAAAAATTAGTTCCCAATGCAGATTCAAAAAAGGTAGAAGAAATTTTCTTAGATTTTAAAAATTCAGAAAAAACTTTAAATACGCTTTCAAAAAAACACGGATTTTCAATAAACGGGCTTAAAAAGATTCTATCTAATTTTACCTATTTGGGAAAGATAAAGTTTGGAGGAGAGATTCATGAAGGAAAGCATCTCCCAATAATTTCTCCCATTCTATTCAATCAAGTTCAAGATAAGTTAGAAAAAATTTATTTTAAAAAATAATTTATTTTTTGTTTCTTCTTGGATTTGTTTTTTCTTTTTTAGGAAGAATTATCCAAGAGATTAAGTAAGCAAAAATTCCTGCCCCGTTCAAAAAAATTAAAATCACCGCGATGATTCTTATTATTGAGACATCCAAATCAAAATATTCTGAAAGGCCTTGGCACACCCCTCCAATCATTCCTTCTTCTTTATTTCTGTAAAGTCTTTTTTTAACCATTTAAACTCACCTATAAGAAGTCTGTCTTTTTGCACGAGCTCTAGAATCTCCAGGTTTTCTAGCTTCTTTTCTTCGAACATCCGCAACAAGCAAGGTCCTATCGTATTCTAAAAACGCATCCTTTACTTCTTCTGAATTGGAGAAATTAACTATTCCTTTTGCAAGCGCAATTCTCGCAGCATCAATTTGCCCTTTTTCTCCTCCACCCTTAACATTAATTTGAGCATCAAATTCTATTTTTCCTAAAATTTTCTCCGCAATCCTTATTGGTTCTTCTAGTTTAAGTTTATCGAAGAGGTGAAGAGTTGAATATAATTTCCCATTAAAGGTAATTTTCCCATTTCCACTTTTTATAATTGCTTTTGCAATAGCCGCTTTCCTTTTTCCAGAAGCAATAACTTTCTTATATTTAGTCTCTATTCCGCTCATTTTCTTTTAAATTCCTTTACTTCCGAGAATTTTCTTTTTTTCTCTATATTTATTTTTAAAATTTCTTTATTTTCAAATTCTTTTGGAATGCCAGTATAACATTTTAATTTTTTCAAAGCTATTTTCCCTCTACCCTCTCTATGGTTTGGAAGCATACCCCTTATGCTTCTTTTTACAATTCTTTCACTCGAGGAAAGATGTTTTGGTCCTTTTTGTCCAGATCCAACTCTAGATCTTTTTTTCAAAAAATCATTTTTAATCGAATCCTTGTTTCCAGTAATTATTACTTGATCACAATTAAGAATCACTACTTCTTCCCCCTTAAGAAGATTCTTAGCAGCAATGCTTGCAAGTCTTCCTAAAACAATGTATTTTCCATCCAAAATCATTTTAATATTGTAACTCCTTTCGCATCTTTGTTTTTTTTAATTTCTTCAGATAATAAAACCATTTCGCAACCAGCTTTTTTTAATTTTTCTTTTGCTTGCTCAGAAAAGCTCAAAGCAATAATTTTCTTTTTTGTTTTTATTTCTCCTAAAGATAGAACCTTTCCAGGAATTGCAAGAGTACTTTCATTAGCTTCTTCTAATTGAGTTAAATTAAATTCTTTTCTTTTTCTTCCAGGAATAGTTAATGAGCTAGAAATTTCTAACCAAGCAGGATTTTTTTTAGCAAGAAGAATTGTTTCAACTAATTCTGGGTTAGTCTTCTTTTTTAATTGGTTTTCAATTTTTGTTTTTGATTTCATTTTATTTTAGGAGAAGTAATAACTTCCCGCTAACGCCAAGCAATTAACTCGCAGGTACAATTTGGAGTTTTAGGTGTTTTATAAAACTTTTGATGCAGGCGATAGGGTTCGAACCTACGTAGGCATAAGCCAACAGATCTTGAGTCTGTCCCGTTTGACCGCTCCGGCACGCCTGCATACAATTCCTATAAAACCTTTAATTAAAAAACTTTACATTTAACTTTAATAAAAAAGCTTGTAATTATGTAGTAGTTACATAAACAAAAGATTTATAAATAAAACATTCCCCCATAAAGCTATGGAAATAAATGATTTGAATTTGAAAAATCTGGTATCTCAACCGAAAAACGCTAAAATAAGTGAAATTAGCTCGGCAAATTTAATCGGAGATTTAGGAAAGGCAAAATCAGATTCGCTTAAAAAATCTATAACAGAAGTTAAAGATCTAATTCAAGATAGGGAAAAATTAAGCAGGCAAATAATTCAAGAATGTGAAAAACTAAAATCTGAAATTGACGTTTACTTAAGAGAAAATCAAACAGTTCAAATTGGAGGCCCAGATGTAATTAGAGAAAAGAATGATCTTAGACACAAAAGAATAGAAATTTCCGAGCTTCAATTAAATGAAAGATTAAATTGCTGGAAAGATACAACTCAACTTAAGAGAGAATTAAGAGAATTAGAAGCAGAATTATTAGAAAAAGAAGAAAGGAAAAGTACATTATCTAAATTTTTAGGAGAATAAAATGAACACAAAAATAACTATAGAAGAAATTGCAAGAAAGTTGAAACCAATATTCGGAGAAGCAATAGATAAAATTTATTTCAAATATGTAACTTCAGAATCTTTGGAAGAAAAAAACGAAATTTCTCAATTATTGAGTGCTCTTTATCAAAAAAATCTATCAAAATTATTAGAACAAGGAATTCTTTTAGAGCCACCAGAAGAAAATATAATCAAAGCCGAATATGCTTTAAGCCCAGTTTCATATGCAGGGAAAAAATTAAATTTATTTGGGTTAAGGGAAAAAGATTGGCCAAGGCACGTTTGTATAACCGGTATGAGCGGTTCTGGAAAAACTACTTTTGCATTTAGTGTTTTAAAAAATTTTATAGAAAAAGAAAAGCCTTTTTTAGTTTTTGATTGGAAAAAATCATTCAGACCTTTGATGAATTTAGATAATTCAATAATGTTGTTTACTGTAGGAAATAAAGAAGTTTCAAATTATTTTAAAATGAATATAAACATCCCCCCAAAGGGAGTAAACCCAAAAGAATGGATAAATGTTTTATGTGATTTGTTAACTGAAAGTTTTCAAGTTTCATTCGGAGTACATAAAATTTTATTAGAAACTTTAGACGAAGCTTTCGAAGGTTGGGGGGTTTATGAAGGAGGAAAACACTATCCTAATTGGAAACATATAAAAAGACTTTTAGAGCAAAAAGCAAAAGACTCAAAAGGAAGAGAAACCGGCTGGTATGAAAGCGCATTAAGAGTTGCAACTGTTTTAACTTTTGGAGAATTTGGAGAAGTTATTAATTATGAAGGGAAGAGAAACCTTTCAATAGAAGATTTATTCGACAAAAGAGTTATTCTTGAATTGAATTCTCTTTCAAATGTAGAAAAGAAATTTTTTGCAGAGTATATTTTGACTTACATATATAAATTAAAAAAAATACAAGAAAATAAAATAAATCAAGAATTTAATTATGCAATCCTTGTAGATGAAGCTCATAACGTTTTTTTAAAAAATAAAACTTATTTTGTTTCAGAATCAGTTACAGATTTAGTTTATAGAGAAATGAGAGAATATGGAATAAGCTTAATCTGTTTAGACCAGCATGTCTCTAAGCTAAGCGATTCAGTTACAGGAAATAGCGCTTGTCATGTAATGTTTCAGCAGCAACTTCCAGAAGACATTAGAGATGCAAGTCAAATAATGCAATTAGAACAAAGAAAAGATATTTTTTCTAAATTGTCGGTTGGTCAAGCAATAGTCAAGCTTTCTGAAAGATACACTTCTCCCTTTTTAATTGAAGTGCCTTTTGTAGACTTGAGAAAGCACACGCTTCCAGATTTAGAATTAAAAAGTAAAATGAAGGCAATCATTTCTGGAGTAGAAGTAGAAAAGCACGACCCGGAATTTTTGAAAGAAATAACTAGCATAAATGAATTTCCAAGGGAAAAAAATCCAAAGGTTGAATTTATTCCAAATAAAAAAGAAGAAAGTTTAGAGCCGGAAACTATTGAAATAGCCCAATTTCCAAAAAAAAATTCTTCAAAGAAAGATTTGAATGAAAAAGAAAAAATTTTATTTGAATTTATAAAAAGATATAAGGAAAAAAATTACGATTTAAATGAAATAGAAAGAATTCTCGAAAAAGGAGTAAGTGCAGGATATTATTCTTCTTTAGAAGTTATGAATTCGATGAACTTCTTTTTAGGAGAAAATTTGAAAGTTCCTTTAAAAAAAGAAAAGAAAATTTCTTTTTCATTTATAGAAGACAAAATTAATGAAGAAGAAAAGAAATTTTTGAATTTTCTTTCTCAAAATCCAGGCCATAATTTAAGCACAGTTGAGCTTTACAAAAAAATAGGGCTTTCTCCTAGAAAAGGAAACGTAATTAAAGACGGATTATTAAATAAAAATCTAATAAAAGTTCAAGAAGAAAAACATGACAGAGGATGGAAAAAATTAATCATGCTCAATAAATAATCATATTCAAAATTTCCCCCTTAGATAAAAACCAAACACAAATCGACTAAAACGAATAAAACAATTCGTCTTTAACAAGATTCGTATTTGAAATATCTAAAAAAGTTGATTTCGAAAAAGAAAATAACTGAAAAAACTTAAACTCGACAAAGAGATTAAGTGAAAAACCTTCGAAATGAAAATTCCGAAGCGAAATACCTTTTAGGAAAGAAATAACAGTCAAGCATAAGCTAGACGATAATATATTTTTCAAGTGAAATACCTTGAAATAACCTTGAAATTCAATAAATTTTTTCACAAAACCCAAATCACTTTTCAACCATGAAAACACAACAAATTTGTTCCATCGCGATCTTTTTTATGATCGCCAGTTGCTCCTCCCCCCAGAAGTTGGAAAACACTTCCAAGATCGAAAGAGGAATTTCTAAAGAAGCTCCTTTGGGGGAATATGATGTTATCCACCTTGACGGACAGGGAGATTTTATTCTCCAGTTTGAAGAAGATCAAATCTGGGGGATCAATAAACGTTTTACCCTTACTCTCAAAGAAGGGAAGAAAAAAGGGAAGATGATTTGGGACGAGGATAGAATGTTCTTTTTTGAAAAAACAAACGAACGAGTATTGATCGCAAGAAACACAAAAGTTTCCCCTCTGTTCGACAAAGAGAAAGAGATCAAAACTCTAAAGAACAGAGATTACCGTGAAAGTGCGGGAAATCACACCTTCCCAATAAAATTGGGAAAAAGAAATTTCCTTGTGTTCCAAAGAGGAATTTTTGTTTATCTCTTTGAACAGGGAAAGTTCGATGAGGTGTATGATAACTACACTCTCAACTTATTTGTCCAATCAAAAGAGGGACAAGATGGAGTTTGGATAGCTAATACCCGTCTCTATTCAAAGCGGAAGGTACAGCCTTCTTCGTCGGATTCACCTGTCCCCTCTGCCCCCTCAGAGATTCCCACTTCCCACATCGTAAAATCAGGAGAAACTCTGGGAAGTATAGCCCAAAAATACGGGCTTTCCTGGAGGGAAATCCAGGTTTTGAATAGTCTTGATAATCCGAACAAATTGAGGGTGGGTCAAATCCTCAAATTGAAATAATTTTTTTAAGAAGTTGGTAAGAGCACTGCTGTGAGCGAGTGTTATTTATTTTAATTTTATGTTAAACAAAAAAAACTTTTAACACATGAAAAAATTATTTGTCTTTTTAATTTCATTAATTTTGTTTTCTTGCTCGACGGAAGCTATGAGCAGAAAGCAAATAAAGTTTTCGGAATTTGACTCTGCAGCAGAACAAGAGGGATTTTCCAAAAGAGATATCTATCGCATTTCAGGAGCCCCACTTGTGATCTTTTTATTTGGAATGGGAATACTAGTCCGGGCAATGTCAAGAGAGAAAGAAAATTACAGAAAAGTAAAAAATATTTTTTTCTTGACACTATTAATAATGACCATTCTAATGATGGTCTGGACATATTACATGTTCAAGGACCCTACCTTTTTGAAGGACTTACTAATTGTCTTTATCCTTATCTGGGGAGGAAGTTGGATCCTTGAAAAGATCCCTCCCATAAGGAGACTTTTCTTAAAAGAAAAAATTTAGCAAACAAAAAAACTTTTAACACATGAAAACAAAAAAGAATTTAACCGAAATTTTTCTCCTTCTAGGAGTAATTATTTCTTTCGTAGGAATGATTTTTTTCCTAAGAATGGAACGTGGACTTCTAAGCACAGGGGGATTTGCCCTTTCCCTGAACATTTTTACTGTGCTCTTCTGGCTCCTCTTCAAGCGGGAGATTCTCCCTTACAATAGAAAGGGAATGGGGTATACATTCTTAAAAGGATACAAGTATCTCCTATTTATCTTGGGGATTTATCTTCTGTTCCTTTTAATGAACCTTGAATACAGATGGGAAGTGAATCCTGAAGATTCCTTAACCCATTTTTCAAAGTTTCTCCATAACGCAAAAGTAGGAACTTCCTATCTCCTGGGGTTCGGAGGAATCTGTTTTTCTATTCTAGGAGTTATGTTGGAAGTAATCCAAATAAGAAAGGAGGAAAAATGAAAAGGATGATTCTATTTTTGAACGAAACAAAGTTTCGTTCTTTAATCGCCATCATGTGCCTCCTTTGGAGCGCACTAGCCTTCAACCTTTTAATTCGAAGAGCAGGAATAGAATTAGGAAACTGGAAACTTCTCTTCCCTTGGGAAGAAGTTCCCAATTTTAGATTTCTACCTTACCTTTTAGTTGGTTGTGGGATAGGAATAATATTCCACTTCTTTCTAATCCTCTTTTTCAAAAGAGTAAAAGTAGAAGGGGGCTATCTCTCTTGGAGCGGAAGTTTTTTTTTCCTTGGATTTATTCCGGGATTCCTAATTCCGGCATTTCAAAATACATCTGCCCTCCACGAACTTCCAGATTTTGATCCATCGTTTGCGTTGTGGAAATGGATTATCCCTTTTTTCACAATATTAGGAATTTCTCTTGGACTTCTTTTTGAGTTCAAAAGAAAGAAAAAAATCCCCAACTCTTAATTGAGAACGACAAGCGAAGTTGGTAAGAGCACTGCTGTGAGCGAGTGCTATTTTTATTAACTTAGTATCAACAAAAAAACTTTTTCAATCATGGAAGAACACATAAATTTAATCACGCTAAGCACAAAGTCTTGGCATTACAGAATGAACCAGTTTATTCTGGGAAATCTGGCTCCAGATCCAGAGACAATGCGGAATCTTTGTCCCTACTTCTGGTTAACTATCCTATCTGGACTCCTTTTCTTTACATGGGGGCCGGTGAAACTAATTCTTCTTCTTCTTTGGAACATTCTGAAGTTATTCGCAAAATTTTTCAATTACCTCCTCCTCCTTCAGGAAAAATACCTCATGGAACCAATGTATGAAAAATGGGACAGGCAGATGAGGGAAGAAAGAGAATTCTTTTGGAGAGAATTTGATGCTTGGTGTGAAAAAGGAGGACCTTGTCAAAAAGAGATTTTTGGAGGAAGGATAACTTTCGAGCAGGATTCAAAAATGTATTCTTGGCTTAAAAAAGAGGCAGAGAAAAAAGGAAAACATTGGATAATTCTACGAAACGAACTGATTGAAAAAAGAAACAAGAGGCTCGAAGAAATATCGAAGAAAAATCCTCCCAAGCCCAGGAAACAATTTAGACCTATCTTCGAAGAATTTGGAGAAAAGATATCCGCTGCACGCAATTCTGCAGCAGATAAGATTCGTCGACAGGCCAAGCTCATTAAATGGACCAAAAGAGTGACGGGATTCATCGTTTCAACAATCCTTTTTGTTGGGCTCTATTTTGTGTTAACTTTTCTCACAAGAGGAATTACCTGGATAGTTTATATCTGGGATGGTCAAGAAATAATTCGTTTCTTAATCGTTTTTGGAGAAGTATTTGGCCTTATTGCGGCGTTTTTAACCGCGGGTTATCTAATTTTCCTACTTTTCAGAGGCATATATTATTCTTTTAACCCAGAATCCTGGTATGGGAAATTGCTTAAGGGAATATTTATAACTCCCTTTTATTATCTTCTGGTCAAACTATTATGGGAATGGTTAATCTATGGGTTCTTTGTTAAGATTTTGGCCGTAAGTTTCTTCTGGAATATTCTTTGCGTGGGTCTTATCGCAAATGGATGCGAAATCTTTTGGAAGGGTTTCCTGGGATTTCTAGGAATATTCGGAGAATATTTTGGAAGTGCTTACACAGATTACTGCCCCGGAATAGAGTGGAAACAAGATAAATAAGGAGGAAGAAAAATGGCAACATATCTAGTTTCCACCTTAATTGCAATCATCGTGATTGCGATGGTGTTCGGAAAAAGGGCATACCAGAAGAAGTTTACTATCATTCTTCTTGCTGCAGGCATAGCATTCGTTCCGATGGCAGTCTTAAATGCAGTTGGAGCAAAATCCGCAGAGCGAGAGACAGTTATTATGAGAACAAGAATTTTATCGCCTGTCGAGGGGGATTCAGTTCAGGTAAATGATAGTATGGTCCGTGTCACACCTCACTTTGCTCTATTGAGAGAGGATAGCAATATTCTAATTCGAACAAAAGGAGGCACTCTTTCTTTCTCTTATGAAGAGATAAATATCCATTTCTTTGAAAGAGATAGTAATTCCTTGAAGCTGGACTCCTCTTCAGAGGTAGACAGAAAAACTATTGTGACCGAGATTCATTCACCCCTTCCGTATTATGAAATAACAAAGGAAGAGGCAGTGAAAGCTCCAAACATTTGGTGTTCAACATTAGGAATGCCAAAGATCAATAAGAAATATAATCTGCATCTTCCAAAAGATTCAGTTCATTTTGCTATTGTCCAGAACATGAGGAGGAAAAAATCATGAAGACAAGCCTGCTCAAAATTGTCCTTCAGAAAGAAAAGATTTTCTGGAGAAGAACCTGGAAAGGTTTGAAAGAGAAGAGAGCTAATTTTTTAACTTTCTTTCTCGTAATTTTCCTAACCGGAATCGCCCATTATGGATTTGCAGCAATGCACTTCTTGTTTGAAAGTTTTCTCTGGACCTTTAATCGCAAGAGGTTCAAGAGGAATCTTATAATAATTCAATCTAAGATGCAGCCAACTCTTAATTGAGAACGACAAGCGAAGTTGGTAAGAGCACTGCTGTGAGCGAGTGCTATTTTTTAATTTTATGTTTAACAAAAAAACTTTTAACACATGAAAAAAATTCAAAAAAAAATTGAGGCCCTTCGCCAAAAATGTCTCGAAAAAAAAGAGGCAGCTCAATATAGGAGAGCAATACTTTCTCTTCAAAAAAGGAATGCCTGGGCCCGAAAAAAATGCTGTTTGGAAGATTAATCGAAATTAATTATGGAAAAGCAAAATTTTAGAATTTTTTTACAGGAAAGGCATCCATCTTCTCCTTATCAAGAAGAAATGGCCTATCTCATATCAATCCTTTCTCAAGGAATTTTTCTCTCTAAAGAGGAAATAAAGAAAAGTTTAACTTCTATCTTTGGAAAAACCACTCTTAAAAGGAACGGAAATCCAAACGAGGCAATAGAAGAAATAATTTTTCTTTTAGAGGAAAAATTGCGAAGAGTTTCTTCCTTTTCGTCGGAAGACGGAAAAGTAATTTATTTCTTAACCCCTTTAAACAAATCAGCTATTACAATCAACTAAAAATTAAAATCATGGGAAAGAAAAATGAATTCGTCCTCCTAAAAAGAGAGGGATCTTTTCAGCTCCACCCCGAGTCGTCCTCTTTGAGCATAGTTCCTTTTGAAGAAAGAGGAAATTTCATTAAGAGAGTGAGCTCAAAGAGCTCTCTTGTGAAAGAACTCTCCAAGATATTTCCGGCCGACTCTTTCTCCCTGGAGTTTGACAAAAAGGCTTCACGCCGGAAAGAAGGCCAACACATCTTTAACTTCAAACTGGAAAGGAGGGCAGAATGAATATTTTAAAAGAGTGTGTTAGGATTGGAGATCCAATGAAGTATTCAATTCGGAAAATAAGGTTTGTTTTTGAGAACCAAGGATCAAAAACATACTATGAAGTTTCCGACCCGGACGGACTAAAAGTCCTAGTTCGGTCTGGAAGAAAGGCAAATTCCAGAACAGATTGGTACGACGACAGGATAAAATTCTGCAAATGTGGCAGAATTATTCTTTATCGTGCGGATCATAAGATGGTTTTAGATTCAGAACTTTCTCCTCTTTCGGGCTGGATATCCAGAATGAAAGAAGAGGATGAAAAGAACAGGGTGAATTTATGTGATTGAAATGGTTGGCGTATTTTAAGTAGAAGTTTTCTTCTCTCTTCCTCCCTAGCGTTTTTCTTTTTACGGCAGAGATCCCACGCACGGAGAGAAGAAAAGGTACGAGTTCGAATCTCGTCGCCAACCTCTTTACTCTTAATTGAGAAGAAATTGTGAGCGTTGAATCCAATCGCTATAAAAAAATAGGGAACCACTGTGACGGAATTTAGTAAGTTAAGTCTATGTTGCAGAAGAGTTTTAATCCTTTTCACAAAAAACTTTTAACACATGAAAACAAAACTTTTTTTGCTTGTTCCATTCCTTTTGCTTTTTGGATGCAAAAAGGAAGATACTCCACTTTCAGAACTTTTTGAAGTTTCAATTGAAGTGGAGAACAGAACTAATAACCTTTCTCAGAAATCTGGCCCAATCACAAAGATCGATACTGTCATCTGCTCTGGTTTGAGAGCGGATTATGTCCGGTTGAGAATAAACCAGGGGAATTTTCAGGAGATTCCGATTTTTAATGTAGGGGGGAACAAATACACATCCTCAATAAAATTACCTGCCGGAACACACCTCATAAGTGAATTCCTTGTGTATAACAACAACAACACACCAAATAATTTGGGTGATGATGTTTTAATATTTGCTACACCTCATATTGGAAGCGCGTTTGCCGGCTACGTCACGACACCTTTGGAAAAAACTTTTCAAGTATCCACAGACAAAAAAAATGAACTCAAAATGGATGTTGCTTGTTATGATCCTGCAACCCACGCAAATTTCGGGTTTGTGTACTTCCAGTTAAACCAGGTGGTTATCCGCGAGCAGTGGTTTTTCGGAAATTTCTGTATCAGAAATAAGTCGGAATACGTGGGGTCTTTATATTCTCAGCAAGCAAATTGGAGTCTTTCCCCCGGACCGTATATCGATGTACCGGCGATATTTAAAGTCGAGGTGTGGAGAAACGGAGTATTGCAGAACACTTTTCTGAATTCCGTCCAGGGAGAAAAGCTAGCAGTGAATTATGGAGATTATCTAGATGAAAATGAGGAATTTATCTTTAAACTCTTCATCTATGTGAAGACAGGAACAACGTTCGGATATGTCCTATTCAAAGAATTTTCCTTTAACGATGTATCCAACATTCCTCAAGGAAACGACGGAGTAGTTGATTTTGTTTTAGGAGGATGCTATGATCCTGCCACTCCGCCGGACGTAATAATCCCGGAGTATATGAATTTGCCCTCCACGTGCACATACACCATTACTGCTCAACCATCCACAATGGGGGGGTATGTGGATGCAACATTGAGCAATATACCGACGGGATATATTTTGCAAAATGGAGTATATCCTTCCAATTGCGCCGATCACTCCACTTTAATTTACATAGGAGTGGCGTATAACATGGATGTGTACTCATCGCTGTATCAAGACAAGTTGCCGCTGTTCGCTCGGGGGGAAGAAAGGTGGAAGAAAATAAATTGGCTTTATAATCACCTGGATTATTTTGGGTCGTACTCCTGGTGGGATTTGCAACAAGCCCTATGGCTTTTTGATGTACCCCAATGGAATGGACTGCCCTTAGGCGGTGTTCCGGCCCTGACTACAAAGGCCCAAGAGATGTATGCTGCAGCAAATCTGTACGGAGGGAATTATGTTGCCCTTCCGGGAAGCTATGTGGCAGTCATCTTTGTTCCGGCTGGAACTCCTATAACGGCTACATCTGGATCAATACAAACAATGTTTATCCAGATAGAATAAAGAATTTCCAAACTCTTAATTGAGAACGACAAGCGAAGTTGGTAAGAGCACTGCTATGATGCGAGTGCTATTTATTTTTTAATGTCAAACAAAAAAACAAAAATCACAACTATGAAAAAAGAACTTGCTTTATTATTTATTTTTGGCATACTTTTTGCCTTAAATGTTTTTGGGGGAACAGAAGATCTCTCAAAGGATCCTAATGTCTGGCCATACATTCTTACAGGAATATCTCTTGCAGGAATAATTGCCTTCATCCTAAAAAGAGATTATCCTCTTGGAACGGAAGGATTCCTGATAGCCTTTTTTTGGTATATTTGGATAAGCATGGCCGCAATCTGTATGGTAGTTTTCATATTATTGGGACTAAAAGAAGGAATCATTTTCAGAAGCATCCTAGTTTCCTTTTTAGCACTTATTCTTGGAATAGTTCTCGGACAATTCTGGGGAAAGAAAACCTTTAACTAAAAAAAACAAAAACAATGAGCACACTAACCTTTTTCCTAATTCTCATTGCCATTTTGATTTTCCTTTATTGGGTGATCAAGGTAGTAAAATGGGAAGGATTCTTTCTAGCAGTAGGAGGAATCGTGTCTTTTTTTCTAATCATAGGAATTGGGATCAAATCTCTTTTCCAAAAAAGAAGAAAGGAGTAAAAATTACGAAAATATCTTCCTATCCCTAAAAAGATTTGAAGATATTTTTTTTCAAAAAGAACTGCAAAAAAACAACCATACTCTTAAAAGAAAAAAAAAAAGAATTATTTTAATTTTATTTTCTTCAAATTTTTTTCTAAAACTTCAACAGATTTTTTAAAAATTTCTTCTGCTTTCATTTGACCAAAAGATTCAATAACAAAAATCATTTCTCCATTTTCTTTAGCTGAAAATTCTTTTTTATTTTTAGTGCTAATTCCCTCACAAAAATCTACAATAGATCTCTCTCCTTTATCATAAACCAAAATCTTTTCACCTTTTTTCTTAATTTCAATATCTGGAAAAACTCTTCGCAATTCTTCTTCAAAGATTTTATCCATGCTTAATTCTAAAGATTCTCTATAACTTATAAAACCAGGACTGAATTTAGAGTGTTCTTTTCCTGTTCCAATTTTAGTTTTACACTTTAATTTTATTTCTTGATTTTCTTCAAGAAGAGTTATGGGTATTTTATCGAATACAACTTCAACATCTCCCTTTAAATCCCCAGAATAAACAAATCCTTTTTTATTGGAGCTTAATTTTAAATTAAAACTTTCTCCTTCTTTGTAGCTCTTATCCATTTTGAGAGGAATCAAGCCAATCCTATGAGCAATAGTTTCATCGTATAAAGCAGAATCATTTTTTGAAATTTCTAATTCATCAATAGCAATTGTAGAGATTTCCGAAACACTTCTTCTAATTGCATTAGCCAATTCAATTCCCACATTTGCAGAAAAAACTAATTTTTCATCTGTTTTTTTTATAATTTCCATTTTACTTTTTGTTTTTTTAGTTATTTAAGGCTTATGGCCTTCTACCTCTACGCCCCCCTTTCTTTTTTGGTCCTCCTCGAGGTATCCTAGTTGTATCAAGTATGTTTAAAATTTTAAATCCTTCCCTAGTAAGACTTTTAACTATTGTATTTGCTCCTGGTCCAGGGCCCGGATTTCTAGTCTTAGCTCTAATTCGAATATAAAAAGCCTTAATTCCCAAATCCTTAACTTCTTCCGAAATTCTTTTAGAGATAAACATAGCAACAGTAGGATTTGCTTTTAATCGACTATGTTTTGTAACCATCCCTCCAGAAACTTTAGTTATGGTTTTTCCAGCCATATCTGTAACATGCGCAATTGTATTATTGAATGAAGTATAAATATTAATTATTGCTTCAGATTCTTTGCTAGCAACAGGTTTTTTAGAAACATTTTTTATTTCTTCTGTGCTTTCTTCAACAATTTCTTCAACAATTTCCTCACTCTTCTTTGGCATGTTCTTTCACTCCTTTTTTATTTTGTTTTTTTATTGAAATACTATCTTCAAATTCAACAGGCACGATGTAAGAGGGGACGCTAACTGTTTTTCCATTAACTAAAATTTTTTTATGCACAATCATTTGTCTAGCTGTTTTAACAGTAGGAGCTAATTTTTTTTCATAAACTATTGTTTGTAATCTTCTATTCAAATAATCTGTTTTATCCAAACTTAACGCTTCTGCAATTGAATTGACCTTAAGCCCAATTTTTTGAAGTTGAATAAAAAGTGCTTTTTGATCCTCGGAACTTGCTTTAATTAATTTTTTAGCCTTTCTTCTTATAAATCTAACTTTAGCATCAGATTTCCAAATTTCTTTTTTATTTTTTAGTCCGTATTTCTTTTTAATTTCAGCTTCTTCTTCGATTCTAGCTTTATCAAATGGTCTTTTTGGTCTTGAATATTGTTTGTGTTTTCTTTTCATTTTATTTCTTTTTTATCCCAGATCCTTTCCTTCTATTAGGTCTGAAATTAGATTTAGTTCTTTGACCTCTCAAAGGCAATTTAAGAGTGTGCCTTATTCCCCTATAACTTCTTATTTTTTTTAATCTTTTTATATCAAACTCACTTTTCAATTCTAAATCAGTTCCAACCATATGATTTTCTTTTCCACTTTCAAAATCATTTTTTCTATTGTATAAATACCTTGGAATCTCTGGATTTTTTAAAAAAGATTCTATTTTTTTTATTTCAGTTTCACTAAGTTCTCCTATTTTTTTTGATTCAGGAATATTCAATTTTTTACAAGTTGCATTAGAGATAGACCAAGAAACTCCTTTTATTTTTGTTAAGCCGGCATAAACCTTTGTTTTACCCTCTATATCTTTAGAAAGAATTCTTACAACTCTATCTTTATACTCTTGCTTAACGGCTGGCCTAACATTTTCAGGCCTTGCCACTTTTTCATTTTTTTTAGGTTCTTCTTGTTTTTTCATTTTGTAAATAGATTATATCTTTCCATATTTGTTAATTCTTGAAATATCCGTTTTTCAACTGCTTTTTCAGGATCCGGAAGATTAGAAATTCTTTCTTTCATTTCTTGAAATGAAGTGAAAGGTTTTTCTTCCCTTACACGCAAAATTTCTTGCATGTGCTTTTTTCCGATTCCAGGTAAAAGCTCAATCTGGTGAAGTCTTTTATTTATTGCAAGAGATTCATTAAAAAACTTTATAAGTTTTTCTTCTTGTTCTTTCACAACCTTAGATATTACTTCTTGAAGTTGATTTTTTCCAGCTTCAGTAAGTTTTTCTCTCTTAAGTCTTCCGAGGATATAATAAACTTTATCTCTCTTACCCTCTCCGATGTAGACTTCTTCTCCAATCTCAAGTGCTTCTCCTCTCCTAGGTACTAATTCTAGAAGAGTAAAATTGTTTTTACCAATAGCTTGAGCTATAGGCATTCTTTTTTTCTCCAAAGGATAACCGTTTGGCAAATATTCGAGTATTACTGCATAATCTTCTTTCATTTTCTTTATTTATATTGTTTAATTGTGTCCAAAACATGGTTGATCTCGTTTTCATCAAGGTTTATTTGTTGAGTTATTTTTTGAAGTTCTTCTTTACTATCTGGAAGAAGATCAATTATCTTAGTTATTGAATTTTCATTCAATTTAAGGATATTTAATTTCCTAATTTTTTCTCTAAGTTCTTTTCCTTCCTTAGCACTAAGGATATTAAAACTCTTTATAAATGTTTTAACTTCGTTACTACTAGAATCTTTAATATATTCTAATGATTCCGGAAAGCTTAAAGGTTGTCTTGATTTTATCATTTTATTGTTTTATTTTTTTTAAGTGTACTGGATGAATTAAATATGTTTTTTCTTTAGATTGATCTTTTAAGTTTACTACCTGAAAATCTCCTTGTTTCCCCTTAATAACTCCTGTTCTTCCTTGCATTCTTTTTGGAACGTTAGAGGTCAAGGATCTCTCTAAAACAACTGCAACACTATCTCCTTTCTCAAGTTTTTGAAAATATTTACTTAAAGGAATCTTTCCCCTAGTTCTAATTTGCTTTCTCATTACCATGATTAACTGAAAAAAAGCCCCTTTAAAAAACTTCTCTTTTAGAAATAAAAAGAAAGGTTTAATTTCGAGAATGACAAAGGTCCCCATTATTCCTAGCAGATTCCATGTTATCAACTATTGCTTTGAACATCTTGTCTCCCCAAACACGTGTTCCGCATCTATCACAAAAATCGATAACGCTGTCATCCGAAATGGCAGTTTTACAATAAATACATTTTTTGGACATTTTTCACCTCACCTCATTTTGAATTTCTTTTAGTTTTTAAATATTTATGTAAATAAAATGCCAACTTTTGGATAAACACAACTTTTAAAAACTCATAATTGCGAACTATAATATGATAATTCCAGTTAGATGTTTTTCTTGTGGAAAACCTATTGGTCACCTTTGGGAAGAATTCAAAAAGAGAACTTCTGAAGGAGAATCTAAAAAATCAGTTTTGGATGATTTAGGATTGGAGAGATTTTGTTGCAGAAGTGTTTTTTTAGGCCAAGCTGACACGATTGAACTTGTTTCTAAATTCAAAAAGTCTTAAATACCTTTTTGGATTTATCTTCTTATGGAAATAGAATTTTATGAAGAGTTTCCAAATGAAAAAAACCTTAAGAAACTCAAAACAATAAAATTTCCAACCAAAATCTTTATTGCAGCAAAATCTCTAGAAGAATTTCAACGCCATGAAAAAATGGCAAAGTCATATAAAAAAGATTTAGAGGTAGCCTATTGGCCAATAATTAAAAATTCTTATTGGATATCCCCTTTTTCAAATAATAAGGATTTGTCAGAATTGTTCGAAGAATTAAACACAATCAGAAATCACCTTTTAATTGATTTGGAGTTGCCCTTAAGAAAAAGGTGGAAAATGTATTTTAAGAATTTTTTTTCATTTAGAAAAAATAAGAAATTGATAAAACATTTTCTAGAGAAAAATAAAAGAAGAATAACTACTGCGGAATATCCTTTTATTTTTATTTCAAAATTTATGAGGATCATGGGATTGAATTATAATATTGATTATGAGAGAAGTATAATGTGGTATTCTAGTATGATGAAAAGAAGAATAAATAGTCTTGTTAAGAAAAATCTGATAAAATTAAATAGTAAATCAAACTATTCAATATCTTTGGGAACAATTGCAATAGGGATCTTGGGAAATGAGCCCATTCTTTCTCCAGAGAATTTAGAAAAAGATTTAGAATTTATAAAAAAGACAGGATTCAAAAAAGTTGTAATCTTCAGATTAGAAGGAATAAATAAAGATTACCTAAAAATATTAAATAAATTTTCAAAATTAAAAGGGTGAAAGACGACTTGAAGGTTTCGCGTCTTGTCGGACACTACTTGCCAACAACGTAGGAAGCTTAACTTCTGTGTTCGGAAAGGGAACAGGTGTTTCCAACCTACTATGGCCGTCTTCAAAATTAAAGGTAATGTTTCATTTATAAAGTTTTTTATACTGCTCTTTTTCTATAATGTTAATATGCAGGGGTGCCAGAGTGGTCAAATGGGCTGGATTAAGGCTCCAGTGGTGTATGCCTACGCAGGTTCGAATCCTGTCCCTTGCATAAAACAAACTTGCTCGGGTAACTCAGCCTGGATTAGAGTGCCACCCTCCTAAGGTGGAAGTCGCAGGTTCAAATCCTGTCCCGGGCATTAAAGCACAAAAATCATAATTATAACCGTATAAAAAAGAACAATCAACTCATTTATTATTAAATAATTTTGAGAAATTTCGTAATTATTTTTTAATTTAAACATCACATATAAAATTAAAATCCATTGCAAAAAAAGAACATGAAAATAAATAAAAAATTTACTAAAAAAAGAAATTGCAATAACCTTTATGAATGTAACGAGAGTAAAAGAAAGACATAAATTTATAAGAAATATAGAAAAATATTCTTTTCTTTTTTCAATAAGGCCTATTTTAAATTTCCTTGTTAGGGTATTAAGAAAACCTAAAAAAACAAAACCAAAACTAAGTCCTATAAACCAACCGATATATGGTTGTAAAAAACTAAATGTCTTTTCAAATAATTCAAATTTAATAATTTCTAAAAAAGTAATAATTCCCATTGAGAAAAAAATAATTAATTCAAGAAAAAGAAAGGTTTTCTTTTTATCCATATATAAAACAAATAAAACTTATTAATAAATCTTATTAACCAAAATAGTAAGGTTTATTAAATAAGCCATCAAAAAATAAGTATAGGCGTCGGTAGTATAGTGGTTAGTATAATTGGCTTCCACCCAGTTGACCCGGGTTCGAATCCCGGCCGGCGCATTTCATTTTAGGCGGGATGATAACTTCGAATCTGGGTATCTTCTGACATCCTCCATTACAAATGTTTTGACGACAGGAGTGCGAACATTCCGGCGCATTTCATTTTAAAAATCTTTATATATAGCTAAATTTTCCTTAAATAATGAAGATTGCAAAATTACATGATAAATATTATAAAAAAATACTAATATTTCCCGCAATTTTAATTATTATCTCTTTAATTTATTTAATAAATTTCAATACAATAAATGGAGATTTTATTTACAAAGATATTTCTTTAACAGGAGGAACAACAATAACGATTTATGGAGAAATAAATCAAGCCGAATTAGAGAGTTTTCTTCTAGGAAAATTAGAAGATCTAAACACAAGACAAGTTTATGATTTTACTACACGTGAACAAAAAGCAATCATAATTGAAACAACTTCTGAAGGAGAATATTCTCTTAATTTAATAGAAGAATTTTTAGGATACGAACTCACAGAAGGAGAGAATTTTGATTTTGAATTTACTGGTTCAAGTTTAAGCGAAAATTTTTATAAACAACTTTTATTCGCAATTTTATTGGCTTTTATTTTAATGGCGGTAGTTGTGTTCATTATTTTTAGAACGGCAATACCTTCTTTAGCAGTAATAATTTCTGCGTTTGCAAATATTCTTATGACTTTGGTTTTTGTAAATCTAATTGGAATGAAAATGTCTACAGCTGGAATTGTAGCTTTCTTAATGCTTATCGGTTATTCTGTAGACACGGATATTCTGTTAACAAACAGAGTTCTTAAAAGAAAAGAAGGAACAATAAACCAAAGAATTTTTGGTGCTTTTAAAACTGGAATGACTATGACTCTAACTTCTCTATTTGCTTTTTTATTTGCTTTATTTTTAGTAAAGTCTTTTTCAAATGTTTTAACACAAATTTTTTCAATTTTAGTAATTGGGTTAGGTTTTGATTTAATTAATACATGGATTACAAACGTTTCAATAATTAAATGGTACGCTGAAAGAAAAAAATGAAATTGACTTTTAAAATTTGGATTTTATTAATTTTAGTTTTCTTTTCACTAGTAGCTATTTTTGGAATTCCCCCAAAAGCAATTCAATCCGGAGTTTTAATAACAGATGTTGAAAAATCAAGCAGCGTTTTTGAACAAGGACTTAGGGCAGGAGATATTTTAATATCTGTAAATGGAAATTCGATAAAAAATTTAGAAGATTATTCTCAAATAGTTTCAGAATATCCCAAATTAAATGAAGAGAGAATAACTTTTTTAACTCAAAATAAAAAAGAGATAATTGTTTTTGAAAAAGAATTTCCCCCAATATCTATTTCTAAAATTCCTCAAACAAATATAGAGTTAGGATTAGATCTTGCGGGAGGTTCAAGGGCTTTAATTAAAGCAGAAAATAAATCCCTAACTTCTGAGGAAGCTTCAGATTTAGCGACAATAACTGCAAACAGACTAAATGCTTTTGGATTAACTGATCTTTTTGTAACTTCTGTTTCAGATTTATCCGGAAATAATTTTATGTTAATCGAAATAGCGGGTGCAACTCCTAAGGATTTGAGAAATTTAATCTCAGAGCAAGGAGAATTTGAAGCAAGAATTGGAAATAAGACTGTCTTCACAGGGGGAGAAAGAGATATAGCTTCAGTAGGAAGAGATGCACAAAATGCAAGGATAGAATCATGTGATCAAAGTTCAGACGGGACTTATTATTGTACTTTTAGTTTTACAATAACTCTTAGTCCAGAAGCCGCAAAAAAACACGCAGATATAACTTCTAATCTTGGAGTAAATATGACTTCTCAAGGAAATTATCTCTCTGAAAAGTTAGATCTAATCTTAGATGGAAATTTAGTGGATAGTTTGTTAATTAGTGAAGGATTAAAGGGTCAATTAACAACCCAAATTTCTATTTCCGGATCTGGAACAGGACAGACTTATGATGATGCTCTAAATTCCGCAAAAGAAAATATGAAAAAACTTCAAACTATTCTTATGACGGGAAGTTTACCTTATAAATTAGAAATTGTCAAATTAGATACAATTTCCCCCACTCTAGGAAAAGAAATTATAAAAACGATTATTTTTACTGCATTAGGAATAATTTTAATTGTAGCATTAACTTTGTTTTTTAGATATAAAAGTTTCAAATCTTCTTTGGCTTTAGTAGCAACTACAATTTCAGAAGTTATAATAATTTTGGGGGTTGCAGCGATGATAAGGTGGAACATAGATCTTCCGGGAATCGCAGGAATTTTAGCAACTCTTGGAACAGGAGTTGATGATTTAATCATCCTTTTAGATGAGTCGAATCAAAAAGTAATTCTAAGTTTAAAGCAAAGATTAAAGAGAGGATTTGTAATTATTATGGGAGCCTATTTTACAACTTTTGCTTCTCTACTTCCTCTTATATGGGCAGGAGCAGGATTATTGAAAGGATTTGCAATAACAACAATGATAGGAATTTCTGTAGGAGTTTTTATAACTAGACCTGCATTCTCAGACATGATAAAGGGTCTAAAAAAAGAATAAAATGTTTCCCAAAGCCCATATAATCTATGGATTCTTATTTTCTTTATTTTTTTATATAATTTTTCCTAAAACACCCCTAATTTATGTTTTTGCAATATTTATTTCAAGCTTTTTAATAGATTTTGACCATTATCTTTATTATATCTTCCATAAAAAAGATTTTTCTTTAAAAAATTCTTTCGTCTACTTCAAGAAAAAAATAAATCTATTAAAAAAACTTCCAAAAAACAGAAGAAAAAAAATTTCAAGAGGAATTTATATTTTCCACGGAATAGAATCAGTTTTTATTTTATTAATAATGGGCCATTTTTTACACAAGGTTTTCTATTTTGTTTCTATTGGAGTTTTATTCCATTTAGTTTTAGATCAAATAGATAGACTACTTTTCTATAAATATCCTTCAAAGATTTCAATAATTTACGATCTTTTTCTATTTTCAAAGTTAGAAAGATTTTAAAAACGATTTATCTTGTTATTTTGATGAAGAGTCAAGCTAAAGAATATCTAAATAAAACAAAAAAATTTTTTTTAGATAAGCGAGTTCAGTGGGCAATTTTTATCATCTTAGCATTAGGAATTTTAATTTTGTCTAGTTGGATAAGATTGCAAACTCTTCCAAACTTAATAGATTCAACTACAGAAGATTATACTCCTTTAGATTTAGATTCTTATTATTTTTTGAGGCACTCTCAAGTTTTATTAGAAAATAATTGGAAGTACCCTGAAATAGATTTAATGCGTTATCCTACTTTAAATCCAGCTTTCTCTCCAGAAACAATGCCTTATGCAGTAGCTATTTTATATAAGATAATAAATTCCCTTGATGGATCTCGAACTTTAATGTACGCAAATGTAATGAGTCCTTTAATCTTTTTTCTTATGGGCCTAATAGCTTTTTTCTTTTTATTTTATTTAGTAACAAAAAATAAATGGTTAGCACTCTTTGCCTCTTTTTTAGTTTCAATTTTACCTCCTTATCTTTATAGAAATTTAGTTGGTTCTTCAGATCACGATTCATTTGGAATGTTCGGATTTTTTCTAGCACTCTTAATATTTTATTGGCTATTTTCTCGAGTGCAAGAAAAAAAAATAAATTTGACTAAGTCTATTTTATACGGTTTAATTGCTGGTTTTTTTACAATGTTTTCTATTACTTCTTGGGGAGGAAGTGGAAAATATTTGTTTATGATTTTGCCTCTTTTATTCTTTTTAAATTGGTTTCTTAATAAAAAAGAAAATCATCTTCAAAACTTTTTATTCTATCTATTTTTTATATTAGGAACTTTAGTTTCTAGTTTTATTTTTAATTATTCTCCAAAGGGAATTTTGGAAGGATATATGTTGGGAATATCTGGAATTTTAACTTTTTTTGCTCTTTTTTATGCCGGTTTTGAATTAATATTAAAAAAATATTCTAATCTTGATGAAAGAATTAAAAAAAATCCTAGATTAATTTCCTTTGGATTAACAATTGTTGCAGGAATTTTATTTTATCAGATTTTCGTGGGCCATGTTTTTGAAATGGTTTTTAATTTATTGCGAACAATAATAACTCCTTTTGGAACTGGAAGAGTTGGTTTAACAGTTGCTGAAAACAGGCAACCTTATTTAACAGATTTAATCGCTCAGCTTGGTAAAACTCTTTTTTGGAGTTTTTTCTTAGGATGCTTTGCAATAGGATATCAAATTTCTAAAGGAATATCTAAAAAGAATTTACATTACTTATTTTCCTTAAGTTTTATTCTTTTCATTTCCGGAATGTTATTTTCAAGATTTTCTTCTTCCTCTATTTTTAATGGAGAAAATTTCATAAGTAAAGCTTTTTTCTTTTTAGGATTTTTTTTATTTTTAGTTTGTTCTATTTATATTTACAATAAATCTGAATGGAAAGTAGATTTAAAATGGATTTTTTTGGGAATAATTGCAATAGTTATGATTTTATCCGTTAGATCTGCAATAAGAGTATTTTTTGTTATAGTCCCTTTTGTGACTTTAATTTCAGTTTTATTGTTATTTGAATTATATTCTTATCTAAGAAAATCAAAAGATGATTTGTTAAAAATATTTTTAGTCGCTTTAATTTTATTTTTATTAATAAATTTAATTTTCGCTTCTATGAACTTCGGAAAAGCCTCTTTTGCGCAAGCTAAGTACAGCACACCCCCTTATAATTCCGATTGGCAAAAATCTATGGCTTGGGTTAGAGAAAATACTTCTGAAGATGCAATATTTTTGCATTGGTGGGACTACGGATATTGGGTTCAAACAGGAGGTAAAAGGGCAACCCTTACAGACGGAGGACATTTTAATGGATATTGGGACCACTTGATTGCACGATATGTTTTAACTACTCCTCGTCCAGAAATAGCAAAGAGTTACATGAAAACCCATAACGTTTCATATCTTCTAATCGATCCAACAGATATAGGGAAATATTCTGCGTACTCTTCTATAGCGGACGATAATGATTCTTCAGATAGAGCTTCAGCTTTAGTAAGTTTCGTTTCTGATCCAAAAACAACGCAAGAAACAGCGAATTCAACTATTAGATATTATCAGGGAGGAATTTATGTGGATGAAGATTTCTTTTACGAATTTGATGGAAAGAAAGTATATTTTCCAAAAAATAAAGCTATAGTTGCAGGATTCATTGTTTCAAAAGGAAGTGAAGGCTATAATCAACCAGTCGGAGTTTATTATTTAAATGGAGAACAATATCAAGTACCTTTGAGATACCTTTCAACTATGGGGGATTATATTGATTTTGGAAGAGGATTCGAGGCAGGAGCATATATCTATCCTAATGTTTATGGGGCTTCCTCTGGGCCTAACTTAGATATGGATGGAGCTTTAATTTATCTTTCACCTAAAATAAAAGATAGTTTAGTAGTTAAACTTTATTTATTAGGAGATCCGCTTGAAGAATATCCTGAGTTAGAACTAGTAAATTCCCAAAGCACATATCCTTTTAATTTTAATTATGGAGGATTTAATGGGCCTATTAATATCTATAAATTTACTCCAACAGAAGAAATACTAATTAATCAAGAATTTTTAGCAACTGACGGAATTTTCGGAGAATTGGACAATTTGGAATTCATTAAAAAATAAAACTATATCTTTAAATAATTAATTTGCCAATCAAATTTAAAATGAAAGATTATGAGTTTGCAATAATAATCGGAACAAGGGCGGAGCTAATAAAGACATTTCCTTTGATGAAAGAATTTGAAAAGAGAAAAATTTCTTATTATTTTATACATACGGGACAGCATTCATTAGGAGATTTATGTGAAAAATTTGGAGTAAAAAAACCGGATATAATTTTGTCAAAAGAACCAGAAAAGTCTTCTAAGTTTAATTCAAATGAAAGAAAAGCCATTTTTTGGAATTTAAAATTAATATTTAAAATACGAAGAAATTTGAAAAAATTAAAATCCCTTAAATATGTTTTATATCACGGAGATACTATGACTACGGCCTCTGCTTCTTTCGCTTCTTCTAGATTATTTAATTTATTCAAAAAATACAAAAATGTTCATTTAGAAGCTGGGCTAAGAAGTTTTAATATTTTTGAGCCTTTTCCAGAAGAAATTTCTCGAAGAATAGCAGGAACCTTTTCAAAAGTTTTATTCGCTCCTTCTGAATTTTCAAAATACAATTTAAGAAGAAAAAAATTCAAAGAATTGCACGTAGTTGGAAACACAATTGTTGATTCAGCCAATTATGCATTAGAATTAGCTAAGAAAAAGAAGATAAAAAAATTATATTCAGGAAAGTTTGCCTTAATTACAGTCCACAGGCATGAAAATTTAAAATCTAAAGAAAGACTTTCAAAAATTGTAGATATTTTAAATTCAATTCCGATAACTTCTTTTTTTGCGATGCATTCAAATACAGAGGAAAAATTAAAAGAATTTGGACTTTATAAAAAACTAATGGAAAATAAAAAAATAAACATTTTACCTCCGTTAGATTATCCAGAATTTATTTTTCAAATTTCTAAATGCTCTCTTATAGTTTGCGATGGAGGTTCAATGCAAGAGGAATCTTTAATTTTTGGCAAACCTTGTGTGGTTTTAAGAATGGCAACTGAAAGGCAAGAGGGTTTAGAAACAAATTTTCAGTTTCTTTCTAAATTAGATGTTGAAAAAACAAAACAAAAAATAGAAGAATATTTAGATCCCAAATTTAAAATAAAAAATTTCAAAAATCCATATGGAGAAGTAGGAGTTAGTAAAAAAATAGCGGAGATTTTAAGGAGATGAAATGAAGCATGTTTCAATAATCATCATAAATTTAAATGGAAAAAGATATACAAAAAATTGTTTGAATTCAATTAAAAAAAATACTTCTTATAAAAATTATAATGTTATTCTTGTTGATAATGGTTCTAATGATGGGACGCAAGAAATGATTAAATCAAAGTATAATTGGGTAGATATAATAGAAAATAAAAATAATGAAGGTTTTTCTAAAGCAAATAATTCTGGAATAAAATATGCAATAAAAAATTTCAATTCAGATTATTTTTATTTATTAAACAATGATACTCTTGTAGAAAAAAATTGGTTAAATGAAGCAGTAAAAACTTCTGAGAAATATGGATATGTTGGAATAGTTGGCTCAAAACAATTTACTTTTGAAAAAAAACCAGCAATTTCCGCAGGTTGGATAAATGCATTTGGAGTGAAGTATTATTGGGGAAACAAAGAAAAAGAAGTTGGTTGGGTTTCAGGAGCAGGTTTTTTAGTAAAAAAAGAAGCAATAAAGAAAGTTGGTTTATTGGACGAAATGTATTCCCCTATTTATTATGAAGAATCAGATTGGGAGAAAAGAATGATAAAAAAAGGTTTTAAAATAATACATTCTCCGAAATCTATTTTCTTTCACAAGGGAGGTGAAGATTCAAAGAAAGAAAAAAGAATAAATTTTAATTTGGTTTTTTATAAAAATCGTGCAAGATTTTTTTCTAAATACCTTCTTTTAGGTTTTATTCTCAGATTTTTAACGGATTCATTCAGAGCAAGAAAAAAGATTTATTTTAAAGATTTATTCAATGCATATAAAGAAGGGTATCTAAATAGAAAAAAAGTTAAAATAGAGTTCCCTTATAAAAATTAAAATAATTTATCTTTCCATGTTTCAGGAGTCTTTTCATTAATTATTTCCAAAGCTAAATGGTACCTAAATTGTTTTGTCCCTCTCTTTTTAATATATTCAATCATTTCTTTTAATCCTTCTTCTAAGGAAGTTTTCGTTTCATAACCTAAAAGCTTTCTTGCTTTATTCGCTGAACAAGTAGCCAATTTAACTTCTTGCGGTCTACCTTTTTTATAGATAGGTTTTAAATTAAAATCCAATAATTCTGCAATTTTTTTTGCTAATTCGTTAATTGTTACAAATTCTTCATCTGGACCAATATTAATGATTTCTCCTATAACATTTTCTTGAAATCCTAATTTCACTAAGCAATCAATGTCATCTTGAACAAAAGAGAAACATCTTTTTTGTTCACCATCTCCGTAAATGATCGGTTGCCTTCCTTGAAGCATCAAGTTAATCATTATTGAAGCCACATTTCTATAAGGATCGTCATATTTTTGTTTTGGTCCAATAATATTATGTGGAACTGCAATTACATATTCCATTCCATGTACCTCAGATAAATTCTTTATAATTTTCTCTGAATAAAGTTTAGAAATTCCATAAGGATCTTGAGGTTTTGGAATCATGTCTTCAGTAAAAGGAATTTTATCTTGAACTCCATATCTTGCCATACTAGAACAATAAACGAATCTCTTAACTTTATTTTCTGCTGCAGCAGTTGCAACAGTAACGGTTATTTGTCCGGTATTTTCACAAACTAAATGAGGAGAAAAGACACTTAACCCTTCGTATGCAGTACAAGCACAATGATAAACAATATCAACCCCTTTTAATAATTTTTTCATCGTATTAAGGTATTTACAATCTACTTGATGGAAATCTACTCCATCAGGGATATTATCAATATAACCTCCAATTAAACTATCGCATCCTGAAACGTTATGGCCTTCTTTAATTAAAGCCTCTGCCAAATGGCTTCCTAAAAATCCAGCCACACCAGTAATAAAAATATTTTTCTTTTCCACAATTAATAAAAAGGAAGGCTATTTATAAGATTTATTATGGATCCAATAAAAATATATCTACAATATCCTTGGAAATTTCCAGATAGTCCTTACTACAAATATCTTTTAGAAGATCATCCGAAAGGAATCGAATACCTAAATACTAAAAAGCAAAAAGGAGTGATTACAAATAAAAGATTTTTTTGGTTTTCAAATTTTTTGAAGAGAAATATTCGTAGATGCACAAATAAGTTTAATTTCAATATACCAAATGCACATTTAAGCCCCAAAGGAAATTATGATTTAATACATTGTGCCCATTGTTTATCAAAAAATAAAGATAAACCTTGGGTTGCAGATGTAGAAATGTTGCCCTCTTTAGCGATTTCTGGAGGAGAAACAAAAAAAGGAAGAGAGAAAATAAAAAAAATACTTTTAAGAAAAAACTGTAAAAAAATAATTCCTTGGACAAATTCAATAAAAAGAGAATTAATCCAATTTTATCCGGAAATAGAAAAAAAAATAGAGGTAGTATATCCTACAGTACCTGAAATAAAAGATCTGAAAAAACCAAAAAACAAAAAATTAAGAATAATATTTGTTGCGAGATATTTTGATATTAAAGGAGGGTTAATAGCTCTAGAGGTTTTAGAAAAATTAAGGAAAAAATACGAAATTGAAGGAATAGTAATCTCAAATGTTTCTGAAAATTTAAAGAAAAAATACCCTAAACTAAAAATTCATGGTTTAATGCCTCATAAGGAATTATGCAAATTATTAGAAAGCTCAGATTTATTCTTGTATCCTAGCTCAGTAGATACATTCGGTTTCTCATTATTAGAAGCAATGGCTTTTGGTTTACCAATAATAACCATCAATACTGAATGGACAATGTCGCGAAAAGAAATAATTGAAAATAATCAAACTGGTTTCATCCTTGAAGTTGGAAAACCTCTAGACTTTAAAAAAATAGGAAAAAGAGAAGAAGAGGTAATAAATAATTTAGTAAAATCTACTTCAAAATTAATAGAAAATAAATCTCTTAGAGAAAAGATATCTAAAAATTGCATAAAAGTTATTAAAGAAGGAAAGTTTTCTATTAAAGAAAGAAATAAAAAATTGAAAAAAATTTATGAGGAAGCAAGGAAATGAAAAATAGAAAAGAGATATCTATAATAATCCCATTATATAAACCTAAAAAAGAAATTTATTCGAGATTAAAAGATTATTTGAAACAAAATGCAGAAGGAATAGAAATAATTGAGATTCAAGGAACAAAAGGACTTTCAAATGCATATAATGAAGGAATAAAAAAATCAAAAGGAGATATAATAATAACTCTTCATCAAGACTGTATTCCTTTAGAAAAAGATTCTATTAAAAAATTAATTAAACCCTTTAAAAATAAAGAAGTTGTTTTAACTTATTCATGGATTATGGAAGAAGACGTAAGAAAAAAGTATTATCCTTTTGCACCGGATGGGAAATTCAACGCATTTAGAAAATCTATTTTAGAAAAAGTCGGATTTTTTGATGAGAAAACTTTTTTTACTGGAGGAGAAGATGTTGATCTTTGGTTAAAATTAAAGAAGAGAGGAAAAATAATTAAAGTCAATACCGGACTTTTACATATGCATCCAAATTACAAAGGAAACAAAACTATTGAAAAAAAGAAACAGAATGGAAGTATAAATGGAGCTTTATTCAGAAGATGGGGGATTAAAAATCCTAAATGGTTTAAAGCATTAATTTTGTGCTTTATGTATCCTTTTTCATACGGAAAAGAATTTTGGAAAGCTTTTTTCAAAGGAAAACAAGAATATAGGAGGAAGGAATGAAAATTTTAATTAAAAAAATAAGGAGAAAATTAATTAATAATTCCAAAACCTTACCTAAGTATTTTAAAATTGCAGGTTTAATAGAAAAAGATAGTAAAGTTCTTGATTTTGGATGTTGGCAAGGAGATTTATCAAGAATATTAATTGAAAGAAAGAATGCAAAAGTTATAGGTTGCGATTTAATAAATAAATCCGATTTTAAACATAAAAATTTCAAATACAGGAAAGTAACTAAATCTAATAACTTCCCATTTAAAGAAAAATTTGATTATATAATTTTTGCAGATGTTTTAGAACATTTAGAGAATCCCCAAAAAATTTTAGGAGATGCCTTTAAACATACAAATAAATGCATAGTATCAATACCCAATCTTAATTTTTTTCTTTACAGGTTATTTCCAAAATTAGAAAACCCCCCGGTAGAATTAACCTCTCACTTGCATCATTGGAAATTAAGTTCTTTTAAGAAGGTTTTACCCTCTAATGTAAAAATAAAGAAAATAAAATATTGCTCTGATTTTCCTGAATTTAGGTGGACAAATTATTTTCCATTTAAAAATAAAAGTTTTTTTAATCAAACATTAATTATGGAGTTGGAAAATGAAGATATGCGCGATAGTTATTTGGTATAATCCAAATGAAAATATGTGGAAAAATATAGAAAGATATTTGCCTTTTGTAAATAAGTGCATAATAGTAGATAACTCAAAAAGAAGTAATATAAATCTAATAAAATCTGAAATTAAAAAGATAATTTATATTACTAACAAGGATAATTTTGGAATTGCCAAAGCTCTAAATCAGGGGTGTGAATTAGCACAAAAAATGAAATTTGATTGGGTTTTAACAATGGATCAAGATTGCTATTTTGAAAAAAAAGAAATAGTCGGATATTTTAAAGAAGCCAAAAGAATCCACAAAAAGGATAATAAAAGTGTAAGTTTTTCTCCAAATTGGAACTCAAGCCCCATAAAAAAAAATGAAAAAGTTGATTCTGTAATCACAAGCGGAAATTTATTAAAACTAGATGCTTGGAAAAAAATAGGAAAGTTCAACGAAAAATTATTTATTTATCTCGTTGATACTTTTTTTGGATATTCTTTAAAAAGAGAAGGATTTATGCAGTATCAAATAAAAAACATTAAAATGAAATGGAATGTATTTGATGATTATAAAACAAAAAAAATTTTAAGAAAAAAAATAATCTTAAGGATAAATGAAAATCCAAATGTTAAATATTATATTGCTAGAAATTATTTGGAATTAAAAAAAGTATTCCCAGAATATCAGAAGGATCTCTTTTTTATATATAGGTTAGTGTTGAAAATAATTCTTTTTGAAAAAAATAAGGTTGAAAATTTAAAGATGATTTGGAGAGGATACAGGGATTTTAAAAAAGGAAAGTTTGGAAAATTAAATCAATAATTTTTTAAATAAGGTAATCATTTAAATGACAAATGAAGCCTCCAAGATCAATAAAAAGAAAATTTAGAACAAAAAATTTAATTGAGAAAGAATTAAAAAATGTAAAATCTGTATTAGATGTCGGATGCGGAAGAGATTCCATTTTAAAAGGAATTAATAGGCCCATCTATTCTGTTGGAATAGATTATTATGAACCTTATATTAATAAAAGTAAATCAGAAAAAATACATAATAAATACCTTTTACACGATATTACTAGAAAATTGCCTTTTCAAGAAAATTCATTTGAAGTTATTATCTGCACAGAAGTTATAGAACATTTATCAAAAGAAGATGGATTAAATTTATTAAATGAAATGGAAAGAGTCGCTATTAATAAAGTCATTTTGACTACTCCAAATGGATTAATGATTGATTTACACCCTACAAAAGAGGATAATCCCGAAGAAAAACATATTTCAGGATGGGAAACAGACGAATTAAGAGAATTAGGATATAAAGTTTATGGAATTGACGGATTTAAGTTTTTAAAAAGAGACAATGGAAGTTACAAATATTCCCCGGAATTAATCTCTCAAATTATTTGTTTTTTATTTGGGTACTTAACATATTATTTTCCCAAATTATCATATAGATTATATTTTAAAAAAGAGTTAATAAAATAATTTTTTCATTTTTGAATCAATTTCCTTAGGTAATAAGGAATCATGGGATAAAAGGAAGCTTCAAAACTTTTATTTGTGCACCAATCATTTAAACAGCCATCACATTTTAAAATCTTCTTCCTAACTTCTTTAGCTTTTTTACTTTTCCAAACTTCTGAAGGGGAATTATATTTAATGTTGCCAATAGTAGAGTTACACCAGTTCAAGCAGGGTGCAACATCTCCATTGGGTCTTAAAAGAAAAAACTTTTGTAAAGCATAGCAAGAAAATTTCATATTCTCTCCTTTTAAAGATTTTATGGAAAGTTTTTTTAATAGAGAGGCAGGTAACTGATTGATTACATTTATAAGTTCCTCGTTCCCTTGAGAATCAATTTTTTTATCTTTTTCTTTTAAGTCATTTTTGTAATATTCTGCTTCATTATAGGTCTGGCTTAAAAAACCAACATCAAATTTTTCTGCATATTTTTTAACAGCAATATAATCTTTAGCGGTATATTTAGATAAAGTAAATCCCAACCCAATAGGCATGTCACAACCATATTTTTCTCTAATTTTTACTAATTCTTTTAACAAATATTCTATTTTTTTAAAATTTCCAGGAACACCTCTTATTAAATCGTGTTTTTCTCCTAACGCATCTAAAGAAATCCCAATACCTATATTAATTCCTTTTTCTTTTGAAAATTTAATCAAATCTATCGCCTTATCCGGTAGCAATCCATTTGTACTTAAGTAAATGTGTATCCCTGGAAATATTTCATTCATATCATGAATAATTTCCTTTAAATCTTTTTTTAATAAGGCCTCTCCCCCCGTAATTAAAACAAATTTAAGTTTTTTGAATACTTTATCCTGAAGGGCTTTTTTTATTTCTTTTCTTGTAATCTCTTCTTTAATATTTCCAGGATGTTTCCAAATACTACAATGGGTACATCTTGAATTACATAAACTTGTTATTTCAAAGACCATAAATTCAGGATATAAAGGACGAGATGTTCTTCGAAAGAAAATATTTTTTGGTGCAGAAATTGCCAAAAACATACCTTTTTTAAATCTCTTTATTATTTTCATTTTTTAAATTCTTTTTCCAACGTATTTATCACTTGATCCCATTTACTTAATTTTTTTGCAGTTAAAAGACCTTCATTTCCTATTTTTTTCTTAAATTCTTCATCTTTAAGTAACTTAATAATATTATTTGCAAGGGATTTATAATCTTTTGGTTTGCTTATTAAGCAATTTTTTTCATGTTTTCCATAATCATTTATTCCCCCAGAATCAGTCATAACTACGGCACATTTACAAGCCATTGCTTCTAAAGGGGGCAATCCAAAACCTTCTAAATGTGAAGCAAAAACAAAAATTTCTGATTTGGAATAAAATTGAGAAAGTTCTTCCTTATTATGTTTGCCTAAAACTTCAAATTTATTTAATTTAATTTTTAACTTTTTCATTTTTTTTTGCAATAATCCTTTTGGATCAACAATATTAAATTTAACGTCTTTGATGTTCTTATTAACTATTTCAAAAGCCTTTAGCATATCATCATCCCCTTTCCACTCTATCCCTCTTAAAAAACCCATAACACTCATGTTTTCTTTTTTTGATTTTAAACAAAATGTTTTTGCATCCACAGGATTCATTAAGTAAATTGGATTTTGGCCTCCTATTAAATTTATTCTTTTAACTATCCACCTAGAAGCAGCAAATTGTTTTAGAGGTAAAAGGTAGCTATTTTTTGCAATATTAATTTCTAATTGGTCTTTAGAAAAAGTAGATTCATCATGTTGAATGCAATAAAATTTCTTTTTAGATTCACTTAAAAAAACAGAATAAGCAGTATTATACGCTGTAGCTATAACTACATCTGAAGGAGGTATTGCGTTTGCCAAAATACGAGATAAATCTATCTTGTAGGGAAGATTAGAAATTTTAAATAATTTATTTAAAATTGAAGTTAAAGAAACATACCCTTTAAATGGAAGAAGAATAGAGTATTTTTTTTCAGGCAAAATTATATTTATCTCGTGATTCAAATCAAACCATTTTTTTCTATAATTTCCTAAAGAAACTATAGATACATCATACCCTCTTTTTTTCAATTTATTACATATCTCAAAAATATACTGAACCCCTCCAGTTTTAGTCATCCCTGGCAATACAAAACAAATTTTCATAAGATTAAGTATTATCTACTTTTTATAAATTCTTTTGTAGAAATTCTTCTGCTTTTTTTAAATCTTCTAAGGTTCCAATATCAAAAATATACCCTTCGTGGTCTACACAACAAATTTTTTTCTTATTGATAATTTTAGGAAATAAATCTTTTCCAAAGTCATAAAATCCAGGGGGAATTTCAGATAATATACTTGGCTCTACAATATAAAATCCAGAATTAATATATGCTTTAGAGATTTTTTTTTGAGGTTTTTCGACAAACATTTTAACAAGATTTTTTTCTTTTATTACTAAACCTTTATCTTTAAAACTTCTTTTTTTATCTAAAAAGAGGGTAATATCCGCTTTGTTTTTTTTATGAATATTTATTGCTTTTTTAATATTAAAATTTGCAAGAACATCTGCGCATACAACTAAAAATGTTTCATTAAGTTGAGTTTTAAAATTATTTAGAGAACCAGCTGTCCCTAAAATTTGCTTTTCAAAAGAATAATTTATTTTAATTCCAAATTTTTTTCCATTGCCAAAATACTTTTTAATTTCTTCAGGTAGATAATGGGTATTTATTAAAAACTCTTTTATCCCTTGTTTCTTTAAATTTTCTATACAATATTCAATACAAGGTTTTTTGTTAATTGGAACCATCACTTTAGGAATTTTGTCTGTAAGGGGAGATAATCTAGTTCCAAATCCGGCAGATAAAAGTAAAGCTTTCATTTTTCTATGGTAAATCTTAAAAAGAAATCAAGTTTATTAGTTTTATGATTATTTCAAGAACTCCTTTAAGAATTAGTTTTTTTGGAGGGGGAACAGATTTACCTTCTTTTTATAAAAGGGAATATGGTTGTGTAATTAGCACGAGCATAAATAAGTATGTTCATTTAATTGGGCACAAATCTTTTGAAGGGAATTATAAAATTCATTACAATATAACGGAAATTGTTGATTCAATAAATCAAATAAAAAATACTAGGGTAAAAGAAGCATTTAAGGAACTTAAGTTAGATAAAGGATTTGAATTATATTCAATTGGAGAAGTCCCTCATGGCACAGGACTTGGATCTAGTAGCTCTTTTACAGTTGGTTTAATTAATTTAATCTGCCATTTTAATCGTGAGAAAAAATCAAAAAGGTTTTTTGCTGAAAAAGCTTGCGAAATAGAAATAAAAAATTTAAAAGAACCAATTGGAAAACAAGATCAATATGCAGCTGCATTTGGAGGATTTAATTTTATTAAGTTTAATGAAGATGATTCGGTTGAAATATCTCCCCTAAATATTTCAGAAAAAAATAAAGAGATAATTCAAAATAATTTGGTTCTTTTTTATTTAAATAAAGTAAGAAATGCTTCAGATATTTTAAAAGAACAATCTTCTGAAATAGAGTCTAAAGTAGAAAAATTTGAATCTTTAAAAAAGTTAAAAGAAATAACGCTAAAAATGAAGGAAGATCTAGAAAATAACAATTTAGAAAATTTTGGGAAAAAATTGGGAGAAAGTTGGAAAATTAAAAGGGAGTTAACAAATTCTATTTCGGATAAATTTATTGATGAAATATATGATAAAGGATTATCCGCGGGAGCATCAGGAGGAAAAGTATTGGGAGCAGGAGGAGGAGGATTTATCTTATTTTATTGTGAAAAAAAATTCCAGGAAAAATTAAGAGAGAGTTTATCTCATCTAAAGGAGTTTAAAATAGAATTTGAAAAGGAAGGTTCAAAAATTATTTATGAAATTTAAATGGAATCGATAAAGGATTATTTTAAGGAATTCAACGAAATTTTTCATTCAATAAGTCTAGATTCAATTGAAAAATTTGCATCCCTTCTAGAAGAGGCTTATTTTAAAGATAAAAATATATTCATTATAGGTAATGGAGGTTCAGCGTCCATTGCATCTCATTTTGCTTGTGATTTGGGAAAAGGAACAATCAATAACTTTTTTTCAAATAAAAATAAAAGATTTAAGGTGAATTCTCTTTCGGAAAATATACCTTTAATTTCTGCTTATGGAAATGATTTGGGTTATGAAAACATATTTTCGGAACAATTAAAAAATTTAATGAATCCGGGGGATATTCTGGTTGCAGTGTCTTCAAGTGGAAATTCTCCCAATATAATTAAAGCAGTCAAAACAGCAAAAGAAGGAAAATTATTTGTTATAGGATTGTCGGGTTTTAAAGGGGGAATGTTAAAAGAATTAGCAGATTTAAGTATACACATCCCAAAAGAACATTATGGGTGTGTAGAAGATTTACATATGTTAATTTTACATTCGGTTGCTTATTTTTTAAAAGAAAAATTCAAAAAAGAAAATTTATTATAAATTTAAAAAAATAAAATTCTCAAAACACTCTTCCTCTCCAAATAACCAACCCTCCTAAATATATAATCCTACTTAAAATAGTTGCAAAGCATGCTCCATAAACAGCACCCATTTCTCCAAAATTATTCAAACCATAAGTTATTCCAATAAAATTTAAAATAACATTTAAAATTGTGCTACCAACAAGCAAAATCGCAAGCTCTTTTGTTCTTTTTTGAGTTGTAAAGTAACCTTCATATATCCCAGATATAGGCAATAAGAAAACCAAAACACTAAACAATTTTAAAACCTGGCTTGCAGGAAGATACTCTACACCATAAGTCAATTTAACAACATACCAAGAAACAAAATAAGTAAAAATACCTGCCAAGAGCGAAATAAAAATACTAAAATTTCGAGTCTTTTTGAAAATATTTTCCAATTCTTTACCTTGTTTTCTTGCAAATATAGGGATCATTGCCGAAGCCATAAATCCTATAATTGCAGTAGCCCCCCCAACTAAACTAAAAGCAGCTATGTAATACGCAATAAATTTAGCACTAATAAAATGACCTAACATCAAAGTATCTGTGTAACCAAAAAACAAACCAGTCATTGCGGTAGCACTTAAAGGGTAAATAAATTTCTTCAATTCTTTAATTTCCAAAGAGTTCAATTTTTCAGATTTCGTTTTCAAAAATTTAACTCTTTTCAAAAATTTAAATAAATATAGGAGGCTCAAAGAATAAGCAAAAATTAAAGATAATAAAACGACAGGAATTAATTTTTCTGGAGAAATACTTGAACTAATGAATAAGAGAATAGCTAAAGGAACAATAACCATCCTTGAAATTTGAAAAAGAATCTCTTTAAATAGAGGAATTCTAAAATTTTGTTCAGATTTGAAAACTTGTTCAAAAAACCCAATTAAACCCAAAACAGGAATATAAATTCCTCCAACTAAAAGAGCATAAAATATAGGTTTTTGGTAATAAAATTCACTTATAAAATAAGCCCCCCCTAGTATCATTAAAGAAGAAATTAATAGAAGATAAATCTTCCATTCAAATAGTTTTTTCAAATAACCTTTAGCTTTACCATATTTTTTATTTCCAATATTTTTAGAACAAAAAGTAATTAATGCAGACCCAATTCCCAAATCACTAAACGAAGAAATTAAAATTATCGTAGTTAAAGCCAAGTTATATAATCCCATTAAATCCGGAAGTAATATTCTAGCAACAATTATGGTAAAAATTAAACTTCCAAGTTTAAAAACTAAATTTTGAGCAAGTTGATAGCTAGAATTTTTTATAGTTTGTCCGGTATCTCCAGAAAAATCTCTTTTTTTAAAACGATTAAAAAGACCCTTCAAATCTTTTCCTCCTTCATGAATAAAGTCCATTATATTTTAAATTAAAGAACATTTAAAAAATGTCTTGGTCTAATAGAAATATGTTAGAGGCCTTAATAAATCCAAAAAGAGCAGAAAAAGCACCCTGGAAAATGTTACTTGTCGGGTTACTTTACGGATCACTTTCTTTAATTTTGGCCCATCTTTTTTTCACTCAAGACCAAGTTTTGTCTAAATTTTCAGGTTTAATAGTTGTGACTTTTTGTGTTATGTTCTCCTTACCTTTTATGTATTACATTATAAAGAAAGAAGAAAAAAGAGACGAGGTTATAGAGGGATTTAGAGATGTTTGGAAAGTTCATAAAGATGCCATTTATGCTCTTATATGGCTTTTCGTTGGATTTGTTATCGCCTTCTCTTTCTGGCACATAGCTCTCCATGATCACAATTTGCTTAACGCCCAAATAGAAACTTATTGTTCAATAAATTACCCTTCAAATGTTGAAGATTGTGTCAACCAATATTCGGGAGGATCTTCTTCATCAATAACTGGAGGAATTACAAAGGGATCAAGATTAATGTTAATTCTAGAAAACAATGTTTATGTTTTAATTTTCACCCTAATTTTTTCAATAATTTTTGGTGCAGGAGCAATTTTTATTTTAGCCTGGAACGCAAGTGTAATTGCGGGAGCAATAGGAATATTTAGTGAATATCAACTAAGTAAAATCCCACTTGGAGTGGCAAGATACATGCTTCACGGAGTTCCTGAAATTGCGGCTTATTTCATAGCCGCTTTAGCTGGAGGAATTTTGGGAGTTGGAATCATTAGAAACGGATTTAGGGGAAAAAGATTTTATCATGTTTTGGAAAATATGATCCTTTTAATATTTTTAGCAATATCAATTTTAATAATTGCAGCAATAATGGAAGTATATTTAACTCCTGCTTTTTTTTAGTGTAATTAAATTTAAATACTTGAGCTTTGATTAAAATCCATGGATAATTTAACTTTTTTAGGTTTTCTATTTGGACCGATTCTTATGATTTCATTTTTAATAACAGTTTTATTTATTCCGGCTTGGATCAAAAGGGCAAAAGAAGAAAAATTAGTGGGAAAAGATATCCATAAGCTAGATGGAAGAGAAGTTGCCGAGGGAGGAGGAATTGCAGTTCTAATGGGATTCGTAATCGCAATCATGCTTTACATTGCTTTGAGAACTTTTATTTTTGATGATAGAACACACATAATAGAAATACTCGCAATTTTGGGAGTTTTAACTCTTGCAGGATTTATAGGAATCTTCGATGACTTATTAGGTTGGAAAAGAGGATTAAGCAATAGATCAAGAATAATATTTCTAATCTTCACAGCAGTTCCAATTATGGTTTTAAATTTGGGGGATCCAAATATTTTAGGAATTAATTTTGGATTGTGGTTTCCTCTTGTTTTAGTTCCGATAGGAATAGTTGGTGCAACATCCACATTTAATTTTTTAGCAGGATATAATGGATTGGAAGCAAGCCAAGGAATACTTTTTCTTTCTGCACTTTCAATAGTGACTTTTATAACTGGAAATCCTTGGTTAAGTTTAATTTCTGCATGCATGGTTGCAAGTTTACTTGCATTTTGGATATTTAATAAATACCCTTCAAAAGTTTTCCCAGGAGACATTTTAACTTATCCAGTAGGGGCATTAATTGCTTGCATAGCCATAATTGGAAATGTAGAATTAATAACAATCTTCTTTTTTATTCCATATGTTCTTGAAGTTATTTTGAAATTAAGAGGGAAATTAAAAAAAGAAAGCTTTGGAAAAATAAGAAAAGATGGAAGTTTAGATTTAAGATACGATAAGATATATGGATTAGAACACCTTGCAATAGTTATTCTTAAGAAAATAAAAGGAAAAGCTTACGAATGGGAAGTTCCTATTGTAATTAATCTCTTCCAATTAATAATAATTGTTTTAGGATTCATAATTTTCTTTTAGAGAGTTTTTTAAATATCTTTAAACTTATAATTGAATGAAGAAAAAAATAAAAGAGTTTAATAGGATTTCAAAAGATATAAAGTCAATAAAAATTCAAGGTGCCAGAAACATAGCTAAAAATGCACTTTATGCTTATTCTTTAATTCCAACTGAAAATTCAAAAAGGAAATTAATCTCTCTAAGGCCAACTGAACCCATGTTAGTCAATGTTTTAAAAAAAGCTAATAAGGAAAATTTTTCAGATTTATTGGCTCATTTTGATTTGGCTCAGTCAAAAATAAATGAAGAAGTTTTTGAAATAATCGAGGATGGAGACATAATTTACACTCATTGCCATTCAACAAATGTAGTCAATGCTCTAATTTATTCTAAGAGAAAGGGAAAAAAATTTGAAGTTTATAATACTGAAACACGTCCCTTATTTCAAGGAAGAAAAACCGCAAAAGAATTAAGGGCTGCAGGAATCAAAACTACAATGTTCGTAGATTCTGCAATGGACATAGCACTCTCAAAAAAACAAGACACAAAAAAAGTCACAAAAATATTTTTGGGAGCAGATGCGCTTTTAAAAAAAGGAGTCATAAATAAAGTTGGAAGTGGGACAATTTCAAAACTTGCAAAAATAAACCGAATTCCTTTATATATCGTTGCAGATTCTTGGAAGTATTCTCCTAAAGATTTGAAGATTGAAGAGAGAAATTTTCATGAAGTTTGGGAAAAGATTCCTAAAAAATCTAATATTAAAATAAGAAATCCCGCTTTTGAACTTATTCAGAGAAAATACATAAAAGGAATAATCACCGAACTCGGATTAATGAAATATAAAACCTTTTTAAGGGTTATTAAGAAAAATTAATGCAAATGTCCGCAACCGCAATTATCTTCTTCTGAACAATCACACTCTTCTTCACATTCGCAATCAGAATTATGCACGTGCCCGTGCTTATTTTGATATTCCATAAATGTTTTAGTCAATTCTTCATTAATCGACTCCAATTCTTTTTGAAGTTCCTCATGAATTTCTTCTAATTTAACTCTTTGATCAGAAATTATTTTTTCAGTTTCTTTTATGCTTTTATTAACAAGATTTTTTTCTCCAACATCTACTAAAAGATTTTCTTCTAACAATTTTGCTTTAACGTAAATACCCCTTCCTATTGGTGCAAAAATTTCTTCCCCAGTTTTACCTTCCAATTCAAGAATTCCTTTAGAAACTTTATTCATGTCTTCAACTGCTTGTTCCACAGCTTGTAATTGCTCTTGAATTTGCATTATTTGCCTTTCAAAAACTTTAAACTTTCTTTCCAAATCTTGATTCATATTTCCTTCAGATTAAATTTGTTTTTAAGTCTTTCTAAGCAACATCCAACTTCTTTTTTAGAATACTTGAGAAAATAAGTGTCGCTATAAAGTAAAATAAGAACCAATGCATTCCTAAAACTTTTGTACTACCGATTAGGGCAAAAAAATCATAAAACCAACGAAATAATAAAACAAAAGGAATACCGGTATAAATTATAGTTCCCAATCCAAGTTTAAATTGTTTAATCATCAAAGGCCAATTTTCTTTTTGTATTTCGCTCATTTTTTTTGGATTGTCTTTAAATTCCTTCATCTTTTTCTGAATTTCTTTCTGTTCTTTTTTCAATCTTTTAAGCTCTTCTTGATCTGTAGTATATTTTTGAACAAGAGTTATGATTAAAGAAATTAAAAAAACCGCAATAGTCATACCAATGGCCAAATTCCAATTAAGCATAGCTCCTAAGGTGGGATCTAAAATAGAATGTATTCCGTTTTTCATCCAAGTCCATTTTTCCCAATTAATTGCAATAAGCATAGTTAAAAAGAACACTATTGCTATTATTCTAAAACTACCCTCTTTATTCTTTCTCATATTAAACTCAAGAAAAATATATTTATAAGATTACTCTTTTCTTAATATGGGAGTGGAGGGACTCGAACCCTCGACACCATGATCTTCAGTCATGTGCTCTCCCCCTGAGCTACACTCCCTTATATAGAAATAACAAAAGAATCTCTTTTTTAAAGTTTGTTAAAAGAAAAAAGTAAGTCAGAGTAGGCCACGTTCTGTCATTCCCTGTTTTCAGACGGAATGTGCTAACATCTAACTAAGCGGGCGTACATTTGTTACCCTTGCACCAACCAAGATGCTCGTTCCAGCCTAACTTAATAGGATCGTTTCTATACCAGAGCTACCCCTCACGAGGCCGAAGATTTCCTTCGTAGTTTTGTTCCAACAAAAGTCGGAGGTGCGCGGACCTTCCTCAAGAATCAGCAATCATATTTCATTGCTTGACAATTTAATGTCAAATTCTCGAAAGTTAGCTCCCTGACTTACAAAAATAAGGACAATTTAATCTATTTAAGGCTTTCTAATTACAAATCAAACTCTTCTATGAAAGAAACTATAATATTATATTTCTCCAAAAATTTAAATCCTTTTTCTGTCAGAGAAATAATTTTTTCTCCTCTAAAGTCAACTCTTTTAACTATCATTTTTTTTGAAACTAAATCCAAGTAATATTCCTTAAATCTCTCAGAAGAAAGGTTAGATTTTCTTAGAAGAGGAGTTGGTTTTATTGAATTATTATTTTCTTTTATTATTTTCAAAATATCCCTTATTATTTCTAATCTTTCTCTTTTTGTCATTAACCCACCTTCCTTAAAACTTTATATGCGATAAATGAAAAAGTCAGTGTAGATAAAGTATAAATTAAGAGTTGAAGGTTTTGTAAAAATTGAGGAATCAAAGTGTCCAAAATATTCAAAATCCAAAAAAAGGATAATAAAATGTAAACTATATAGAAAAGATTATCTTTAGATTCAGAATAATTATGGGAATAAAAAATAACAAATAAGACAATCAATAGTAAAAAAAGATTTATTCCAAAGTAAACCTCTTTTACCTTAGAGAAAAAAACAACAAAGGAAATTAAAAAAGCAAATAAATAAGAATAGATTGAAGTATTTAGAGATTTAAACTTTTTAACTAAAACTCCTTGTAGAAGTGAAAAAATAGCAATAGAACTAAAGAACATGAATAATAAAATAGAAATCTCTTGTATTAAAAAGAAATATTCAAAATTTTTCGGACGAAGATTAAAATTAATTAGGGCTAATTTAATTATTGCTCTCAAAAAGTATGCAACAGAAAAAAATAAAAAAGCATCTCGAAAATATCCAATTCCTTTATCCGAACTAAGATTATAAATTTCTTTAGTTCCAAGATAGATCATTAAGCTAAAAATTATAATTACAAATGAATAAAGAATTTCACTACTGGCTCCAATTTGGGCAAAAGACCCAATCATTCCCGGCGGCATAAATTAAACAAGAGATCCTAATATTTAAAGGATTATGGATTTAAATTCCATCTTTCTTTTAAATAGAAAAATTTTTAGTTAATTATAGAACTGAAAGGAGGTATATAAAATGAAGAATAAAAAAACATTAACAATTTTTGCTTTATTTATGGTCGCGCTTTTAGGAATCGGGCTCGTCTCTGCTTTTGGAGGAAGTTTAAAAAACAAAGCTCTTTCAGAAGAAGATAGAGAATCAATGAAATTAGCTATCGAGCAAGGAGATTATGAATCTTGGGCAGAAATGAAGAGATCTCAAATTTCAGAAGAAAGATTTAAAGAAATCCAAGAAAGGCATAAAGAAAGAAATGAATTTCGATTACTTATGGAAGAAGCAAGAGAATCTGGAGATTACTCAAAAATCCAAGAATTAAAATCGGAATTTGGCAAGGGAAAAGGAATGCATAAGCAAAATAAAAACTCGGGAGAATGTCCTTTTAATTAAACTATTTTTTTTATTTTAAAAATGGACTTTTGATCCATAAAAACATTTAAATAATTCTCTTAATAATCAAATTAAGGTGAAGAAATGAAAAAACAAATTTATATTTATATTGCAATAGTTGCAGTGTTTGCTTTTTTTCTTGGGTTTTTTATTGCTGGTTCAGTTATCACAGGAAATGTAATTTCAAGCAATGGGGAAAAATCTTGTTCAAATTTGTTTGAATGTATATTCATGAAACAAACTCAAGAAAAAATTCAAGAAGAAAACACAGAACAAAATGAAGATTTAAATTTTGAAAATAAAAGATACGAGGAAAAGGATTGGACAGGTTTTATGTCTGAAGAAGAATTTGATAAAACTTACGGAGAATGTGCAGAAAAAATAAAAAGTTTTGTAAAAGAAAATGAATTAATAAAAGAATATGAGGGAGAATTAACAGAATATGAAGAATATGCTAAAGGGGAAATCTTAAGGTATTTAGAAGAAAACAAAATAAAAGAAAGAATTGAATCTGGAGAAGAAATCTCTCTTATAAGAGAGAGCACAGAAGGAGAGCTTATTCCGGGGGAAATTTACGAGGAAGATTCTTCTAATTATCCTTTAATTGATTTTAGATATTGCGCAATTAAATATAAACCTTCTAAAGATGCCTATTACCATAAAGGATGGGTATTCTGGTATAGACTTAAGGAACCTCCTTCATCTCTTAATTAAAAGGCAATCAAAACTTTTATAAACCTTTTTCTTATAAAAAGAATATCCAATTAACTACATCTTGGTAAGTCGACAGTTCTTGACTGATTCCAAGCATACTGTAGGAGGAGATTCAATGGAAGCTGAATTAAAAAAAGCATTAGAAGAACTAAGAAAAAACAAAGAAAGAAAATTTGACCAAACTTTAGACCTAATTGTAAATCTTCAAAAATATTCTGTTAAAAAAAATCCCATAAATCTTTTTGCCACAGTTCCTCATAAAACTAAAGATAAAAAAGTCGCCGCTTTTTTAGAATCAAATTCAGAATTAATTGACACAATAACTTTTCAAGATTTTAAAAAATATTCAGACAAGAAAAAATTAAAATCTTTGGTTAGAAAATATGATTTTTTTATTTCTCAAGCAAAAATAATGCCTCAAGTTGCGACAACTTTCGGAAGAGTTTTAGGTCCAACTGGAAAAATGCCTTCTCCTCAACTAGGAATTATATTGAATGCAGATGAAAAGACAATAAATGAACTTAAACAAAAGATAAATACTTCTGTAAAAATAAGGGTAAAAGAATCTTCAATAAAATTGCCTGTTGGAAAACAGTCTATGAAAGATGAAGATTTAATTGAGAACATTATTTCAATTTATCACGAAATAATAAAAAACCTCCCTAGAGGAAAAGAAAATGTAAAAAATTTAGAATTAAAATTCACAATGACTAAACCAATTAAATTAACTATCAAGTAAAATGAAAAAAGTTGTAGAACAAATACCTGTGAAAAAAACAAAAGCATTGAAAGAATTAATCGACTTATTAAGTAATAATAAAACAATTCTATTGGCGTCAATAAGCGGAATTCCTGGAACTCAATACGAACAAATAAAGAAGAAAATGAGGAATAAATCTACAATTAAAGTTCCTAAAAAAAATTTAATCCTTATGGCAATGGATAAAGTTAAGTTAAGCAATTCAGAAGAAATGAAAAAAAGAATTAAAGAAGAAAGCGCTTTTGCAATATTATTTTCTAATGAAGATTCTTTTAATTTGGCAGGAGATTTATTAAAAAACAAGAGTCCTTCAAAAGCGAAACCCGGACAGATAGCTCCAGAAGATATAGAAATTCCTGAAGGTCCGACAGATTTAGTTCCAGGACCCGCAATTTCAGAATTAGGGGCAGTAGGAATTCAAATACAGATCCAAGGAGGAAAGATCCATATAAAGCAATCTAAGGTGGTTGCAAAAAAAGGAGCCTCAATAACTCAAGCAGCAGCAGACATTTTAAGTAAATTAAATATAATGCCTTTTTCAATTGGATTCAAACCGCTTTGTGCTATAGATAAAGAATCAGGAATGTTTTATTCTGAAATTATTATTGATAAAGAAGGAACATTAAAGGAATTGAAAGAATCTCATTTGAAAGCATTATCTTTTGCAGTAAATTTGAGTTATTTCTGTACGGAAACAATTAAATTAATGATTCAAAAAGCAGGAAGACAAGAGAAAAGATTAATAAAAGTAATAACTGGAGAAGAAGACGAAATTTTAGAAGATTCTTCAGAAAAAACTCCTCTGGAAAATAAAAAGGAGGAGCCCAAAGTAGATTCAACTGCAGGACTTGCAAGTCTTTTTGGTTAATCTACTAATTAAATAAAGGAAAAGAAGATGGAATACATATATGCAGCTTTATTGTTGCACAAACTTGGAAAAGAAGTAACTGAAAACGCAATAAAAAGCGTAGTTGCAGCTACAGGCGAAAAAGTTGACGAGTCTAAGGTTAAATCCTTAATTGTTAGCTTAAATGGTGTTAATATCGCAGCTGAATTAGAAAATGCGGCTTTAATTTCCTCTGCTCCAGCAAATGCGCCGGCAGTTGAAAAGAAAGAAGAAGCACCAAAGAAAGAAGAAAAGAAAGCTGCTGCAGCTGAAGGATTGTCTGCTTTATTCGGATAATTTTATTTTTAATTTAACCGCGTAGACAATCCCAACTTCTTTAGTTGGAACACGAACTTAATTTTAATAGAAATTTTTAGGAAGATAATTCATCTAATTTTCTTGAATATTTTTTAAATTTTTTTATAACAAAATAAATTAAAAACATTTAAATAAGATACACTCTAAATAAAATTAGGTGGTTATATGAAACGAAAAACATATCTTTACATTTCATTAAGTGTGCTGTTTCTATTTTTAGTTGGTTCTCTTATAATTGGAGCTTCATTAACGGGTTATGCAGTTTCTGAACAAAAAGAATGCAAAGGTTTTTTTGAATGTCTATTAATGAAACAAGTTGCTGAAAAAGAGCAAGCCCGATTAGAAGAACAAAAGAGGATAGAAGAACAAAAGAGAGTTGAAGAAGGAAATATAGAAGAAAAAAATGAAATAGTATATTCTGAAGGTTATATTCAAAATCCGGAATGTAGTTCTTCTGAAGATTATGAATTTAAATTAAAGTGGGGATATGACAAACTTTCTAATTCAAATGGAAATTTCTTCCCTATCTCAATAAAAACAGATGCATTAGGGAATATCTATGTTTTAAGTAACAATGAAATTATAAAATTTGATTCGGAAGGAGCACATCTTACAACAATAGGGTCTTATGGAACTGGAGAAGGGCAATTAAAATTCCCAAGGGATTTTGCTTTAGATTCATTAGGAAATTATTATGTAGTTGATACAGGAAACAATAGAATTGTTAAGTATAATTCAAAAGGAGAGTATGTTTCAAATTTTGGTTTGTTAGGAGTAAAAGAAGGACAATTCAAATCTCCTTTAGGAATAGCAATAGATTCTTCAAACAAAATTTATATTGCCGATACAAATAATCATAGAATTCAAATATTTGATTTAGAAGGGAATTATTTATCTTCTTCTAAAGCTCTTACAGGGGGATCTTTATCTGGATATTTTTCTTTTCCAAGAGGAATTGCAATAGATTCTTTAGGAAATTATTATGTTGTTGATACTGGGAATCATAGAATTCAAAAATTTGATTCAAATGGAAATTATTTAACTAAATGGGGAACTCTTGGTTCAGAAGAAGGTCAGTTCAATAACCCTTGGGGAATTTCTTTAGATTCATCTGGAAGAGTTTACATTGCAGATTCAAGCAACAACAGAATACAAGTTTTTGATTCAAATGGAAACTACCTTAAAAAAATATCCCCTGAAGATGATGAGCAGTTTTCAAACCACCCTTATTCTGTAGCAGTAGACAATCAAGGAAATGTTTATGTAGGAGATTCTGGAAATGAATTAATCAAGAAATTTTTAATTCCGTGCTCAATGTTACAACAAAATTATTCAAATTTTACAAATGTAACAAATTCTACTAATATGACTAATTCTAGTTTGGAATATTTTTTTGTCAAAAAATGGCCTTATAAAAAATTAACTGGATCTCAAATGTTTGGGCCTTCAGCAATGGTTATAGATTCTTCAGGAAACATATACAGTTTAAGTATGGAAGACGAAGTTTTGAAATTTGATTCAAATGGAAATTTTTTAATAAGTTTTGGTTCTTCTGGATCAGGAGATGGGCAATTTAAGTTTGCATCTGATTTAGCAATAGATTTTTCAAATAATATTTACGTTGTAGATAAGTATAATTCTCGTATAGTAAAGTTCAATTCAGAGGGAGTTTATTTAGGAAATATTGGAACTAAAGGCTCTGGAGAAGGATATTTGAAAAATCCTTCGGGAATTGAAATAGATAATTTTGGGAATATTTATATTTTAGATAATGACTTTCGTGTTCAAAAGTTTGGTCCAGATGGAAAATATATTTCTAAATTTGGAACTAAAGGCTCTGGAGATGGACAATTTATTTATGCCAGGACATTAGCAATAGATGCAAATAATAATTTATATGTAGTGGATTCAAGCAATAATAGAGTTCAAAAATTTGATTCAAATGGAAATTATTTACTTAAATGGGGAGTTAAAGGTTATGAAGAAGGAGAATTCAGTTCTCCTTTGGGAATTTCTTTAGATTCATATGGAAGAGTTTACATTGCAGATTCAAGCAACAACAGAATACAAGTTTTTGATTCAAATGGAAATTTCTTAAAAAGTTTTGGTTCTTACGGAATAGAAGATGGAAAATTCAACATGCCGTCTGCTGTTGAAATAGGTCCAGAAAATAGAGTTTATGTTGCAGAAAGAGGAAATACAAGAATACAAGAATTTTCTTTTTTTCAGCAAGAACCTTCAATAATAAATCCTCCTGTTATAACTGGATTTAGTTTAGGAGATCCTAATTATTGCGGAAACAATGGTTACGAGTTTTTAGCAAAGTGGACTTCTTCTCCAAACTTAAATGAACAGTTTTTTCCAATGGGAATTTTTATAGATTCTTTAGGAAATTTTTATATGCTAAGTAACAGCAAAATTTTAAAGTTTGATAAAGAGAAAAATCATCTTTTAAGTTTTGGATCTTATGGAACCGAAAATGGAAAGTTTAAAGGAGCTGCAATAGATTTTTCATCAGATTCATTAGGAAATCTTTATGTTATAGATACAGGAAATAACAACATTGTAAAGTTTGATTCAAATGGAAATTATATATCAACTATAGGAGCAAAAGGACAATTCTCACTTGGAACCCCAAGCGGAATAGCTATAGATGCTTCGGGAAATATTTATGCTTCAGATTATTATAAAAATTTGATAAACAAATATGACTCCAATGGAAATTTAATAAAAAGTTTCGGAGTAAGAGGATCTAGAGACGGCCAATTAAATAATCCAAGAGGTCTTGCTACAGACTCGATAGGAAATTTATATGTAGTTGATTCAAATAACCATAGGATACAAGTTTTTGATTCAAATGGAAATTTCTTAAGGAAATTTGGATTTTATGGAGTAGGAAACGGTCAATTAAAGAATCCGCAGAAAGTAGCTTTAGATTCAGAAGGGAAAGTTTATGTACTGGATCTAAATAATAAGAGAGTACAAATATTTAATTCAAATGGAAACTATTTAGATAAGATTGGATCTTCAGGGACAGGAGATGGTCAATTAAGCAACCCTCAAAGTCTTTTTGTTGATTCCTCTGGAAATGTTTATGTAGGAGACACTTCTAGTCGTTCTATTCAAAAGTTCGTTCCACCTTGTTCAAAATAAAACTTTATAACTCTTAGTTTATTTATTCTTTTTCATGACATGGAATCTTTATGAAAATGGAAAATTTTTGGAACCTTTATGTTTTTCTAACGGGAAGACTCAAAAGGACATAGTTAAAGAAGTTTTGGATTTAATAAAAAAAGATGAAAAAATAATCTTTATTCACGGAATGTGTGGAACCGGAAAATCTGCAATAGCCCTAAATATTGCAAATAAATTAGGGAAAACCTCAATTGTTGTTCCAGGAAAAAATTTACAATCGCAATACAAAAGAGATTATGAAGATAAAAAATTTTTAAAGAAAGAAAATGGAGAGAACTTAAAGATAAGCATAATCACTGGAAGAAAAAACCATAAATGTAAATTTTTAGAAGATAATGAAAAGTTAATACCCAAGATAAAAAAGGAAATTAATCTAAAACTTCATGATATTTTTGAAGGAAAAAAAGAAGGCAAAGAAATTCAAGAAAAAGATCCATCCGCAGACAATAATGAACTTCCTTGTAAGGTAGAAATACGAGAAAAAAACTGGAATAAATTAAGAGAATATTTAAAAAAGAATCCAAAAATAAATTCAAATAATTTTCAAAAAATTTCTGATGTAAAAAGAATTTCTATTGCAAGTGTTTGTCCTTATTGGAGTCCAGTTCTCCCAGATAAGTATGATTTAAAAAACTTAGAAGGAGATAAAAGAACATACAAAGGGCTGGATAATGTAAATTTTATTCAATACAAAAGAAAACCAGGGTGTCCTTATTATGAGCAATTCAATTCTTATATAGAATCAGATGTAATCGTTTTTAATTCACTCAAGTACAAATTAGAGACTATATTAAACAGAAAACCCTTAACGGAAGTTGAAATAATTGATGAATGTGATGAATTTTTAGATAGTCTTTCTAATGAAAGAACAATTAATTTAGAAAGATTACAAAATTCTTTGTTAGTGGCATTGGGATCTGGAGAAGGAAAAGGAGAAGCAATAGAAGAAATATTTGAACTCATTAAACATTTAAAAAAAGATAAAAGAATTCAGAGAGCTATTGAATCAAATCAGATAATTGAATTAAGGAAAACAGGGATTTATGATATTCTAAAACTTTTTTTAACTAAAAACTTTTTAGAAGAAATAGATGAAGAGAGTTATCTTTTAGAAGTTTTTGAAACGGCAATGATTTTTTCTAATTTTTTAGAAGAAACTTATTTAACTTTTTCAAAAAAAGACAATTCTCTTTTTATTCATTTAGTAACGACTAATCTTGCAAAAAAATTAGAAGAGTTCACAAAAAAAAATAAAAAACTTGTCTTAATGTCCGGAACCCTTCATTCAGAAGAAGTGTTAAAAAATATTTTTGGAATAACAAATTTCAAAATAGTTGAAGCCGAAACAAAAGAACAAGGTAAAATAAATGTAGTTAGAACTGGTTTGGAATTTGATTGCAAATATTCAAATTTTAGTAAAAATTATACTAGAGAAGATTATCTTTTGGCCTTAGATAAATCAATAGAAAAAGCAACAAAACCAATTTTAGTTCATGTAAATTCCTTTAAAGATCTTCCCACGAATAGAGAAAAAGAAAATTTTTCTATAAAAAATCTTATTTCCAGAGAAGATCTAATTGAGATGCAATCCAAAGATAAAACGGGAAGAAGAGTTAAAGATTTTAAGGAAGGAAATTTAGATCTTTTATTTTCAACTAAGGATTCAAGAGGAATAGATTTTCCTGGTGAAGAGTGCAATTCTATTGTTTTTACAAAGTATCCAAATCCAAATGTAGAAGACCCTTTTTGGAAAATTTTAATGAATACCAAACCAAATTACTATTGGATGTTTTATAGAGATAAGGCCAAAAGAGAGTTATTGCAAAAACTTTATAGGGGATTGAGATTTTTTGAAGATAAAGTCAACGTTTTAAGCCCAGATTTAAGGGTAATTGAGTTCTTTGAAAGAATTTAATCTATATTCTTGTATGGAATAAATTTTTTAAACTCGACAGTCTTCTAAAATCAATGAGAAGGCCAGATAATAAGGATCAATTGATAGAATATTTCAAAAGAAATCTTTCTAAGGGTTATTCTGAAGAATCTTTAAAGTTTGCATTATTCAAGCAAAGTTATTCTCGGGTTATTGTAGAGCAAGCTCTTAAAGAAGCACATCATCAATTAGCAAAAAGTGCCTCTTCTATGAAAGAAAAGCCAGTTATAAAATATGAACTTTTAGATGAAAAAAATCAGGTAGTTCATATAGAGCCTTTAGGATTTTGGGATAAATTAAAATATCTTTTTAAGGGAAAGAGTATAAAATAATTAAATAAAATTAAACATAAATGTTTAAATATTCTTTTAATTGGTTGAAGATATGGAAAATAAAAAATTTAAAATTATTTTAAGGACATATTTTTTAATTTTAATAATTCTTTTAGGAATATCTCCTTTAGTAAACTCCTCTCAATTATCAGAATTAAATTCAAACTTAAAATGCAATAGTTTTTGGAAATGTTTTTTTGAAGAAAATTTTAATAAGGCAGACTTCAATCAAAAGAAAAAAATTTCTGAAGTAGAAGATACAATTTTTTTAACTGAAGAAGAAAAAATTTTAGAAGAAGATTTTTCTCCAACAATGATAAGCACACCAATTGGTCCTCAAGGCGCTTGTTTAACCTATATTTATGAAACGCAATGGGGAGGGTACGGAACAAGTTATTCTCAATTTGGAGAGATTCCTTCAGGCATAGATACAGATAATTTTGGAAATATATATGCAACAGATGCTTCAAATGGGGTGATAAAAAAATTTGATTCAAATGGAAATTATCTTTTGTCTTTTTCTAGCTCAGCTAAAGATTTAGAGATAGATAACCAAGGAAATATTTTTGCAGTAACCCCCTCTTTAAATAAATTAGAAAAATTTAATTCGAATGGAAGTTTAATTAATTATTGGAACATCTCCATTTTAGGAACTTTAGATAAAATAGCTTTAGATTATTTTGGAAATATTTATATTTTAGATTACTCAGAAGGAAAGATTTTCAAATTCAACCAAAACATGAGTTTAATTGGTCAAGGAGGAGGTTTCGGCACAGAAAATTATCAATTTGAAAATTCTCCTTTAGATATCGCAACAGATATTTATGGAAACGTATATGTATCTGAATACGAGAAGCAAATCAAAAAATTTTCTTCAAATTTAAGTCATATTTTTAGTTTTGGAAATTCTTCTTATGGGATCGCTTTAGACGGATATGGAAACATATATGCCACTTCCCCCTCAAAAAGATTAATATCCAAATATGATTTTAACGGAAATTTAGTTGATTCTTGGGATACATACGGAGTTTCAACGTGGCAATTTGAAAATGGAAGCCTTAGATCAATTGTTGTAGATAGTCTAGGAAAAGTTTACTTTCCTACAGTTTATGAATTACCCGGAAACAATTATCCTCCTTTTAAATATGTAATTCAAAAATTTTCCCCTCAACCATGTGTAGAATGTTTTTCAGGATCACTAATAGGGGATGCTAATGGAGACGGATCAATAAATTCAGGAGATGCACATCTTATTGCAAAAGTTTTTGTAGATTTAACTCCAAGACCTTCAAATATATGTTGCATAGATTCTAATGGAGATGGGGCAATAAATTCAATAGATTCTTTATTAGTAATGAAATATTTTGTAGGTTATCCAGATACAGGATTAGTTGGACAGTTTTGTAGCTAAATAATAAATAGAAATCTTTAAAACCAATTCTAACAATAGATTAATATAATTTAAGCCTCCGTCGCATAGTGGTATTGCACCCGGCTTGAGACCGGGGCCCTTTGGGCTACCAGGTTCGATTCCTGGCGGGGGCGTTTTCCAATATATTTTTTCTAACGTTAAATTTTTAAATAAATAATCCTCTAGGACATTATGTTAATTGACGAAAAAAATTTGGAAAGAATTGAGATTAGTGAAGAATCTCGTAGAGCTATGTTTAGATTCAAAATGAAATTTTATCTTACAGATAAAGTAAACCATGTTTTAGTTGAGCCAAGATACCTTAATGGATTGACAAAATTTGGAATAGAATATAAACTAATAGAAAAAAATTAAACTCTGGATTTTAAATTGTTTTTACAGAATGCTTAATTTAGGGAATTAAGAATTTCTGTATGCTTTTTCTAAAATAAGAATTAAATTTTTAAAATAATTTATAAAGTTAAATTTCTTTATTTTCATATGGAAAAAAGATTATTTTGGCCTTTTGGTTTATTAGGTTTATTTATATTAATAATGTTAGGGGGTTTATTTGGGTTTATTGGATTATGGGGATGGCAAATCCTATTCTTTAGTTATTTACTTCCTTTAATTTCAGCAATATTTTCATTAGTAAATTTAATTTCAATAAAAAGAAGAAATATGCCTGGAAAAAATTTAGCTTTAAGTTCTTTAATAATCTCTCTAATTATTTTTTTCTTATTTCTTATTGCTTTTTTCTTCGGGTCTTAAATTTTTATCTATTGCTATTTAATATTTCAAATATAAGGAAGTAGTTTCCTATTTAAACTCTAAAATCTTCAAATAGAAATGGAAAAGAGGAATTTCAAAAAAATAATTTTAATTACTCTTTTTTTATTTCTAATAACTTTTTTAGTAAATTCTTATTTTTCTAAAGGGATAATTTATAATTTTCTTAATTTAAATCCAGATTCAATAGTTAGATTTTTTGAGCCTTACAAAGGATGGGCTTTTTTGATTTATTTTTTAGTTATGGTTTTGGAAGTAATCTTAGCCCCTATACACCCTTTTCCTTTTTATGTTGCAGGAACAATTTTATTTGGTCCATTTTTAGCAGGAATCATAGCCCTTGCTGGAGGAGTTATAGGAGGAATAATTGCATTTAAGATAGCAGAAAAACTTGGAAGAAGATATGTTGAAAGAATGATCTCAAGAAAGAAACTAAAAAAGTTTGATCATTTTTCAAAGAAGCATGGAACCTTATCTATTTTCTTATTAAGATTGAACCCTCTAACTTCGACGGATTTATGGAGTTATGTGGCCGGAATTTCAAAAATTTCGCTCTTTAAATTTACTTTGGCTACTCTTTTAGGATTAATTCCAGCAACTTTTTTACAAACTTATTTAGGAAATTCAATAAAGAATTACCCTATTCTATTCAAATCATTTTTAGTAATCCTAATTTTATATCTAGTTTTAGCAATGTTTTGGATTATATATTCTTATAAGAAAAAATAATTATCTAATTTTTATTGGTTTAGAACAATGATAATATTTTTCTGCTTCTCTTAATCTATTTTTTGATTCAGCATAAATTGTTAAAAGTAATTCACCTTTCTTTACCCTTTCTCTTGTTTTTTTATGAAGATAAACCCCTGCAAATTTATCAACAGGGCATCCAGAAATTCTCGCTAAATCATTTATTTTTTTATTATGTATTTCAACAACTCTCCCATTTTTTGAAGAGAAAATATTTTTCTTTATTGCAGAATTTTCTATTTCTTTAATTTTCCCTCCCTGGGCTTCAATAATTTCTTTAAATTTTTCAAAAGCTTTTCCAGATTCTAATATTTCTCTTGCCATATCCCTTCCTTTTTTTGTTATACCCACACTTTCAAAGATTTCTCCAGCTAAAAAAATAGATTTATTTTTAAGATCTTCTTCCCCTTTTTGTTTTGGATTAAGAACATTTATAACATCTTTAATTTCCAAAGCTGGGCCAACACCCCTTCCTATAGGTTCTCTAGCAGAGGTTAATACAACTCTCATTTTTAATCCAAAATGTTTACCCAATTTTTCAAATTTTCTTTTAAGTATTATTCCCTTAAATCTAGAAACTTTTGCGTTTTTTCCATAAGGAATATCAATTAAGACATATTTACTCCCTGAAGCCAATTTTTTTGAAATTATCGAGGCCAAAAGCTGAGAAGTTGGATCAATTTTTAGAATCTTTTCAATCTTAATTATCTTAGAATCTGCTGGAACCATTCCTAGGCCCCCTCCCCAAGCTAGACAACCATTTGTTTTTTGGACAATTTTTTTTAATTTATCCATTTCAAATTCAACAGGAGATAAAACCTCAATTGTATCTGCAGTTCCAGCTGCGCTGGTGATTGCCCTAGAAGAAGTTTTTGGAAAAATAAGTCCTGCAGCGGCACATATTGAAACAACAATTGGAGTAGTTCTGTTTCCGGCAATTCCCCCAATACAATGCTTATCCACTACGTATTTATTTCTAAAAGACATTTTTTTTCCAGTTTCAGAGATTGCCTCTACAAGAGAAACAGTTTCGTTAAAGTCCATCCCCTTATCATACATGGCGCTTATGAACATAGCAATTTCCGGTTGAGATAAATTATTTTTAACAACATCCTGAATAATACAGCGAATTTCTTTGTTATCTAATTTTTTTCCAATAAGTTTTTTCTTTATATGAACGACACTTTCTGGAGGAGGAGCAATATTAACACTAACTTTTTGACCAGGTTTTAAATTCATTCTAGTCTTAATTTCATTAGAAATTTCAATTTCATCCAACCCAACACCTTTAAAAGAAGTGTCTATAATGCTAGAAATTTCTTTAGATTTAGTTTTAATATTTATCCTATCCCCAGCATGAACCCCAATTTTCTCAGAAGTTTTTTCATTAAGTATACAAACTGGAAAACCTGCAGACCAATTAGAAGCTTTGATTTTTAATTCCATCTTATTTTAAGGATTTTTATGAATTAATCCCGGGGATTTTTTATCTCTATAAACTTCCAAGATAATTAGTAAATAAGCTAAAATCAAAGGCCCAAGAATTATTCCGAGAACTCCTACAAAAAAGATTCCTCCAATCATCCCAAGAAGAACAACTGCAGTATGAACATTAGTTCTTTTAGAAACAAAGGCCGGTTTTATGGCATTCTCAAAAAATGAAGCGATGATACCAAAGAAAATTACTATAAAAGCAGGCCATATTTTTCCTCCGGCAAATAAAACAATCGCAACAGGAATCCAAACTACTGAAGAACCAATTATAGGGAATATTCCTGCAAGTGCAGCAAGGATAGTTAAGAAAAGAGCGTTATTAACCCCTGCAATAAAAAAACCAATTCCGGTTACCAATCCTTGAGCAATTCCAATTATAATCTGTCCATATAAAACGGAAAAAGTAATATCTCTAGAAGATTTGAATAATTTATTTTCAACTTCCTTATCAAAGGGAATTAGACTTTGAACATATCCTACAAATTTTTCATTATCCCTTAAAACAAAATAAAATGTAAATAAAACTACAAGCGTGTGCAAGAACACTTGGGGTAGGTTATAAATTATATTTGCAAGAGAATTCATGATAGAATTTGTCGTTTTAGTTACAAAAGTATAAAGTATTGTTCCAATCTGAGTTGAAAGGCCTTCAATCTTAAAGAAAGAAGGAAGGTATTTTACCAAAGGACCAACAAAATCAATTGATTGTGCAGCCAAATAAATTGAAATAGATTGATTTATCAAAATAGGGACTATAAACCAAAGAGGGAGAATTATGAGTACAATTGAAAGTAAGCATACCACGAGTGCAGAAAAGTTTTTTGAAGGAATTATTTTATTTATTTTTTGATAAATTGGAAAAAATATAAAAGCAAGAATTATTCCTAAAATTATCGATAATAAAATTTCTTTTATTAATAAAAATGAAAGAGTTATTAATGTAAGAAGAATAATTACCGGAGCTATATTTTTCCAAATTTCTTTATCCATTTAACACCTCTAACATAAAGGGAATCTTTAGTTAATAAAGTTTTTCTCATAAAAAAGTTTATAAGAGAAGTTAATTTTTATAATGCATGAACTTCATAAAAAAAATATCAGATAAAAATTTTGATGAATTAGTTCATCTTCAATTTCAGAGGTTCTCAAAAGGAGAATTCAAAGATAGGGCAATTTTAAAAGTAAAAAAATCAAAAGATAAATTTACTATTAATTCTAGTCCCGAATTTGCAAATGAAATGGTTTTAATTTTATCTAAAAAATTAGGAGATAAAATAACAAAGGTTACCGGGGCAATAGTTTCAACTTCTGATTTAACTGGAAAAATAGACTTTAAATCTAAAAAACAATTTCAAGGAGTAAAGAGTTATATCATAGATAAGGAGATGTCTGGAAATGAAATCACTTCTTTATTAAATGAGTTTCCAAAGACTTTTTTTGGATTAAGTTTTAATTTAGATGAAAATAATTCTTTGAAGATAAAGCCAAAGGCACCAAAATCAGGAAAACCTGGAAAAACGGATGAAGAGCCAAAAGCGGATTTTTGTAAATTAATTACAAATGATAAAGAGATTGGAAGAAGTTTTGTATTTGAAGTAGAAGATTTCAAAGTAGCAGAAATAAAGCATAATTTCATTATAGATAAAATAGAATTACCTCAAACTGAAGAAAAAGATTTTGCTAAAATACGTGAAATGGCAAAACGAGGTGGGAAGATAATAAGGATAACAAAAATTGATGATAAACAAGACAAAAAAGAATATGATTTTTTAGCTTGATAAGGTCATCCCCAAAACTTTATAAACCAACTATTTCTATCATTAATATTCCAGGGTAGAACTAAAATGAGTTCCGCATTATTAACAATAATAAAAGATGCCTACAAGAAAATCACCGAGAAAAGGAAGTTTGCAGTTTTGGCCTAGAAAGAGGGCTAAGAAATTTTTACCTAGCGTGAACTGGAATGCGATTAATTCTACAAAAAAGATAAAGGGATTTATTTGCTATAAAGCAGGAATGGTTTCAGCAATAGTGAAAGATGATACTGAACATTCTATGACAAAGGGAAAAAGAAAAGCTATTCCGGTGACTGTGCTTGAGTGCCCCCATATGAAAATACTTTCTATAAGGTTTTATAAAAATGGAATCGTGGGAACAGAAATTCTTGCAGAAAAATTAGATAAGGAATTAAAAAGAAAATTAAAGCTCCCTAAAATTTCTAAAAAAATTGATTCCATAAAAACTGAAGAATATGATGACCTGAGAATTATCTTTTATTCAAATGTTAAAAAAGCAGAATTGAAAAAAACTCCAGATATAGTTGAAATTGGTTTAAGCGGATCATATGAAGATAAATTAAATTTTATAAAAGAAAATCAAACAAAAGAATTTTCAGTTTTTGATTTTTTTGAATCAGGACAATTAGTAGATTTAAGAGGTTTAACAAAAGGAAAAGGTTTTCAAGGTCCAGTTAAAAGATTCGGTATTCAATTAAAGAATCAAAAATCAGAAAAGGGAAGAAGAAGACCAGGTTCAATCGGACCATGGCATCCAGCAAGAGTTACTTTTAGAGTTCCTATGGCAGGTCAATTAGGAATGTTCACAAGGGCAATTTATAATAATTTAATTCTAGATATGAAAAAGTCAGATGAGCATAAGATAAAAAATTTAAAAAATTATGGAGATGTTAATTCGGATTATATTTTAGTTCAAGGTTCAGTTCAAGGTTCAGCTAAAAGACAACTTATTTTAACCCAAGCCTTAAGACCAACTAAAAAACAAATTAAAAAGAAATATGAATTAATTGAATTAAGATGAAATCAGCAATATATACAATTGAAGGTAAGAAAGGAAAAGAAATAACTTTACCTAGTTTTTTCTCTACAAAAGTTAGAGAAGATTTAATTCAAAAGATAGTAGAATCAAAAAAAATAAAGCAACCTTATGCTCCAAGCCCTTTGGCAGGAAATCAATATTCTGCAAGCGGTAAATTAAAACATCATAGAAAAGTTTGGAAATCTCAATATGGTAGGGGAATGTCAAGAGTTCCAAGAAAACAAATGACTCGAAGAGGTTCTCAATTCCATTGGGTAGGTGCAACTGTTCCAAATACTCGAGGAGGTAGAAGAGCACATCCTCCAAAAATACTTTCTATGTTAGGATTAGCAAGATTAAACAAAAAAGAATCAAAGTTAGGATTAATGTCTTCTTTAAGTGCAACTGCAAATGAAAAATATGTTTTGAAAAAATATGCAAGTTTAGAAGGAAAAAAGATAGAAAATTTGCCAATTATCTTAGAAACTAAATTTGTTGAATTAAAGTTAAAAGAATTTTTAAATTCCTTAAGTAAAATTTTAGGAAAAGATCTTTATGAAATTGCTTTACCAGAAAAAACTCAAAGAGCAGGTAGAGGAAAAATGAGGGGAAGAAAATATAAGAAAAATAGAGGATTTTTATTAGTATTAGGAAAAGATGAAAAATTCAAAACAAAAAGATTTGAAACACAAAATGTCCAAAAGCTAGGAGTGAAAGATCTAGCCGAAGGAGGAGTTGGAAGGCTAGTAATTTATACTGAAAAAGCAATTAAAGATTTAGAGGAAAAATTAAAATGAAACCTTTAATGACTGAAAAAGCAGTAATGATGATTGAAAGAGACAACACTCTGGTTTTTCAAGTTTCAATGATAAAACAAAAAGAAGAAATAAAAAAAGAAATTGAATCTTTGTTTAAAGTTCAGATAAAATCAATGCGAACTTTAGTAAGAAAAAACAAGAAATATGTTTATGTTAAATTAAAAGGAGATACTCTTGCAATAGATGTTGCAAGTAAGTTAGGATTAATGTAAAATGGGAAAAAGAATAATTCAACAAGCTAGAGGACACGGAAGTTCCACTTATAGAGTTAGCAGGAAAGCCTTTCGATATAAAATTCAATTTTTAAGAGGATTAGAAGGAGAAGGAGTTGTCTTGAAAATAATGAATTCTAGGGCGCATTCAGCCCCAATAGCAAAGATAAATTCAAACAAAGGAACATTTTACATACCCGCTTTTGACAAAATGTATGAAGGCCAAAAAATAAATTTTGAAAAGAAAGAGCAAGTAAGTGATGGAGATATCTTGGAAATTAAAGATATTCCTGTAAAAACTAAAGTTTATTGTTTGGAATCAAAACCAAATGACGGAGGAAAGTTTATTAAGACAGGAGGAAATTATGGAACTGTGACAAGGTTAGTAGGAAATAAAGTTTTCATCTCAATGCCTTCTAAAAAAGAAAAAGAATTTGCTCTTAATTGCCGGGCAATTGTAGGAGTTGTTGCTGGAACACAAAGATTAGATAAACCAGTTTTGAAGGCAGGAAAAAAATACCATATAAAAAAATCAAAAAGTAAATTATGGCCAAGAACTTCAGCAGTTAAGATGAATGCAATAGATCATCCTTTTGGTTCAGGTAGAGGAAAGAATCCTAAACCAAAGATTGCTAAAAGAAATGCTCCTGCAGGTGCAAGAGTTGGATTAATAAGGCCAAGAAGAACGGGGAAGAGAAAATAAAATGACAGAAATGGAAGTAAGAAAAAAAGAATCAACTTTTAGAGGAAAAACTCTTGAAGAATTAAAAGTATTGGAAGTTCGAGAATTTGCAAAACTACTAAAGACAAGACAAAAGAGAACTGTTCTTAGGAATTTTCAAGAACATGAAAATTTTTTAAAAAGAGTAGAAAAAAAATTATCTGAAGGGAAAAAGGCGATTAAAACCCATAAGAGGGATTTAGTTATAATTCCCAAATTAGTTGGAACAAAGATTCAAGTATATAACGGAAGAGAATTTATTCCAATAGATATTAGTTTTGAAATGCTAGGTCACAAATTAGGAGAATTTTCTTTGACAAGACAAAAAGCAAAACATGTAAGTAAAGATAAAAAGGCAGGATCAACTAAAAAGAAATCATCTAAAAAAGGATAAAAATGGCAGGAACAAATACTGAAAAACCAATGGGAAAACAAGAGAAAAAAAGATCTATAAATGTAGATACACAAAAACCAATTGTTGAAGAGAAAGTTCAAAAAAATATAGATCCAAAAGAAAAAAAAGTTGAAGAAAAAACAGAATCAAAAAAGGAAGAAAAGAAAATTCCAACTAAGAAAGTAATAAAAGATCAAGTTGAATTAAATGCAACTAATATTCCTGTATCAACAAAAAAAGCAATTGCAATTTGTAGAGCTATTCAGGGAAGAAGAATCGAAGATGCCTTATCTTACTTGGAAAAAGTTTCAAAATTAAAATTAGCAGTACCAATGAAAGGAGAAATTCCCCACAGAAAAGGAAAAATAATGTCAGGGAGATATCCAGTTAGGGCAGTAAAACCTTTTACTAGTATGTTAAAAGGATTAGAAGGAAATGCAAACCAACATGGAGTAGAAGATCCTTTCATTTATCTCGCAATTGCAAATAAAGGAACAACTACTTTAGGAAGAGGGGGAAGAACTCAGAAAAAAAGAACAAATGTAAGGCTAGTAGCAAAGTCCAAAGAAACTAAAAAAACTAAGGAGAAGAAATAATGGAAGAAAAAAATACAGTTAAGTTCAAGAAAGAAGAATTTAGGATGAGGGAAGATATAAAACAAAATATTGGAAAAGGAAAGGTTTCAAAAGTTAGAATAGAATATACACCTATCGGAGAAAAAATAATAATAACTACTAGTAAACCAGGTTTAATAATTGGAAGAGGAGGAGAAAAAATTGAGGAGTTAACAAAGATGATAAAATTAAATTTTAAATTAGAAAATCCCCACATAGAGATTGAAGAAATTAAACAACCTGAATTTGATGCACAATTAGTTGCAGATGAACTTGCACTAGGATTAGAAAGATTTGGTCCATTAAAATTCAAGGTTCTTGCTTATAAGGCTCTTCAGAAAATAATTAAGGCAGGAGCTTTAGGGGTCGAAATAAGACTAGGAGGAAAACTCCCTAGTTCTAGAGCGAGATCTTGGAGATTTGCCCAAGGATATTTAAAGAAAACCGGGGACACAGCAAGTGTTGTAGATAGAGCTCAAGCAAGAGCAGAAACAAAACCAGGAACTGTTGGAGTAAAAGTTAGCATTTTAGCTCCAGGAACTATTCTAAAAGACAGAATTACTGTAAACGAAGAACTAATTAAAAAATTAAAAGAAAATTTAGAAAAAGAAGAATTAGTTGAACAAAAAAAGACAGGTAGAAAAAGGATGGTTAAAAAATAAATATGGCAATATTAAGATCAAAAGAAATAAGGAGTATGAAGGAAGAAGAAAAATTAAAGAGAATAAATGAATTAAAATTGGAACTAATTAAAGAAAAAGGAAAAGTTAGCCAAGGTGGAAGCAATAAAGTTAAAGAAATAAAACGAACAATAGCGAGGTTAAAAACAATAAGATAATGGAAATTTGTCCAAAATGCGGTTTACCGCAACCAGCGTGCATTTGCGAACGTATGACAAAGAGTTCACAACGGATAAGGATAACAACGGACAAAAAAAGATACGGAAAAATTGTTACAATAATCCAAGGATTCGACAATGCAATAAATGTAAAACAAGTTTCAAAAAATCTTAAAAATGAGCTGGCTTGCGGAGGAACCTCAAAGGACGGAATAATAGAATTACAAGGAGATCACACAAAACGAGTTAAAGAAATACTAATAAAGCTAGGATTTGAAGGAGACTTAATAGAAGATTAAAATGAAAACAAAAATAAAAGAATCAAAAAAAATTGAGAACGAAACAATCTTATGTAATGATAGAGATTGCCCCATTCATGGAAATTTGAAAGCAAGGGGAAAAATTTTCAAAGGGAAAGTAATTTCAAAGAATCAAAAAAGAGTAGCAATTGAATTTGAAAGAATGGTTTATGTAAGAAAATATGAAAGATATTCAAAATCAAAGACTAAAATGCACGCAAGACTTCCAAGATGCATGGATAAAGACATCCAAATTGGTGATTTAATAAGAATTCAAGAGTGTAGACCATTAAGTAAAATAATTCATTTTGTCGTATTGGAAAAATTAAATAGCGAGGAAAAAGTAGAATGAAAGCGATATCCGCAAAGGCGACGGCAGGATTGAATTTAGGAGCAAGAGTAGTTTCTGCAGATAATAGCGGGGCTAAAATAGTAAGGATAGTCTCAGTTAAAAGAGGAAAAGGAAGAAAAGGAAAACAAGGTTGTGCAAAGATATCAGACCAAGTAAAAGTTGCTGTAAAAAAAGGTATTCCAGATATGAAAGGAAAAGTATTTGATGCAGTTGTGGTAAGACAGAAAAAATCTTGGAGAAGATTAACAGGAGAAAGAATAGCTTTTGAAGATAATGCTGTCGCAATTTTAAAAGACGATAAAGGTAACCCAAAAGGAACCCAGATTAAAGGACCAATAGCAAAGGAGGTTTTAGAACGTTGGCCATCAGTAGCTAAGATTGCCTCATCAGTACATTAAAATGAAAAAAGAATTTAGTAAATTTTGGAAAGGAAGTAAACAACCCCGAAAGCAAAGAAAGTATTCTATAAAATTACCTTTACATTTAAAATCAAAACTAATAAGCGTAAACTTATCAAAAGATTTAAGGGAAAAACAAAAGACGAGAAACATTCCTCTAAGAAAAGGAGACAAGGTAAAAATTTTAAGAGGAAAATTTAAGGGCAAGCAAGGAAAAGTAACAGAAATACTTTTGAAAAATTTAAAAATATATATAGAAGGAATACAGACTTCAAAACAAGATGGTTCAAAAGTAAACGTTCCAATAAGAGCTTCAAATCTACAAATTTTGGAGTTAAATTTAGAAGATAAGAAAAGAATTAAGAATAAACCAACACAAGAAATTAAAAAGGAAGAATCAAAAAGAAAATTATCAAAGGAGACTAAAAAATGAAACATCAAAAAAGACAAGCGATGCCAAAAAATTGGCCAATTCCAAGAAAGGGAACAGCTTTTGTAGTAGAAGGTAATTCAAAAAGTTTACCTATCCTATTAGTACTAAGAGACATTTTAAAAATAGCTAAGACAAGAAGGGAAGTTAAACAAGCAATACATGTAAGAGCATTACTGTTAAATAATAAACCAATTGTAGACGAAAAATTAAAAATGCAACTTTTGGATATTTTGACTATAATTCCAGAGAAAAAAAATTATCAATTAATTTTTTCAGAAAACGGAAAATTTTCTTTAGAAGAAGTTAAAAATTCCAAACAAAAGTGTTCAAAGGTAATAGGAAAAAAAATTCTAAAAAATAAAAATATCCAATTAAATCTTTATGACGGAAGAAATTATCTTTCTAACTTAAATTGCAAAGTAAATGATTCAGCAACAATAAATTTGGAGTCAAATAAAATAGAAAGAATTTTACCTTTAAAAGAAAAATCTAAAGTTTTAATTATCGGAGGAAAACATACTGGAAAAAGAGGAGAAATAATTGAATTAATTTTAGATAAAAAAATGGTAAGGATAAAGACAAAAGAGTCAGAATTTAATGTTTTAATTAAACAATTAATGGTGATTGAATAATGGAAGAAAATAAGATGAGAGAAATAAAAATAGAGAAAGTAGTTCTTAACGTCGGAGGAGTAGGAGACACTTTAGAAAAAGGATACAAGTTATTAAAATTATTAACTGGAAGAAAACCCGCTAAAACTAAGGCTAGGAGAAGAATACCTTCTTTAGGAGTTAGACCTGGTTTAGAAGTTGGAGCAGTCGTAACTCTTAGAAAAGATTCAGAAGAATTTTTAAAAAAGAGATCGGAAGAGCACACGTCTGAACTCCAGTCACCGAATACGA
>CALJLT010000033.1 GCA_937982425.1 uncultured archaeon
ATTTTGAGAGCAGGATCATATTAATTTGCGGATTTGTTCAAATTCCGAGAAATTCAATTTCTTCCAGAAGCATCCATTTCAAGAACTAACAAACCTTTTATCAAGGAATACTTTCTTAACGGAAGATCAATTGGAACTCTTTTCAAATAAGCTTTGTTTTCTCCTACTGCCCGAATTTCTAAACTATTTTCTAATTTCACTATAGAAATATCTTTAATAGATTTAACTTCGGGAACATCAATTTCGTAGTTAATTTTATCTTCTTCTCTTCTTAAATTAGATATCGGTTCTTCTTTTTTTAATTTTTTCCACTTCTCAAGATTTTCCGGAGAAAAATCTATAGGTAAAAATTGAGTTTCGGCATTCCTAATATTTTCTTTTGAATTAATTTCTTTTCCATTTATCATCAATCTCATTTTAGGAGAATTATTTTTTGAATTAGGCTTCATTTCTTTTTGAATTTCTTTTTCAAGAATTTTAAGTGCACTACCTAGCATTTTATTGATTAAACCTTCGAAAGGGGTTTCGTTATTTCCTTCAAAAGAATTAAAATCATTTTTACCTAAAAATCCCCAATCTTCTTGTTTTCTCAATTGTACTCCACAATTTGGGCAAAAAGTATAACTATTCTTAGTTTTTTCTCCACATTTACCGCATTTTTTTCTTAACATATTATAATTTAGTAAATTTCTTCTTTTAAGCTTTACTTCTCTTTCAAATAGTCTTTTATTGCTGCAATTTGATGCATGTCTTCTATAAGAGTTGGTTTTAATTCTCTTATAACAATCTTTTGCAATTCTTTTGCATTTTTTATTTTTCTTTTTTTCTTAGACTCCCTAAATTTTCCAATCCAAAAGCTAACCACTATCATTCTAACAAAAGCCCCCATAAAAAAGATTAAATAAATTGGCTCTATCCAATTTGTTTGAACAGCACTTATCAAATAAGCACCGACAAGGCCTCCTAAAAACCCTCCTATTCCGACAAACAAATTAAAATAAGAAATAGTTTTAGCTCTTTTTTCTTTAGTAGTATTATCGTATATAAAATTTGTAGAAGCCATAGCAAAAGCAGTCCAAGCAGTACCTCCTAAAAGTGCAGGAATAAAAAATAAATAAATCTTTGAAGGAGAAATTATCCAAAGGATTGGAGTTAAGGGAATGATCAAAGTAGTCAAAATAATTACTCTATAATTTCCGTATTTATCTGCAATTTTTCCCCATAGATTTAATGTTAAAACTGAAAAAAGAGTGCCAGAAATTGCAATCAAGATGTATGAAATATAATCTAATTGAAGTGTTCTTAGTAAATATATAGCAATAAGGGGAGAGGTTAAACCTATAGAAAAAGCAAGCATACTTCTAAAAATTATGTACTTTTCCAAATTCGTGTCTTTATTTTTTTTTATAAATTCTTTAACAGGATATTTCTTTTCTTTTATCTTTTTAAAAGGAGGCTCATAATGTTTATTCAAAATTTTCACGCAAGAGAACCTAGCTAAAAAAGCAATAAAAAATAAAAATATAAATCCCCAAATTTGAAGTTGACTTTTTCTTAAATATTCTAGAATAAATGCTGCAAATAAAGATAATATCACAGTAGTAAATGAAATAATGGTGTTCCTTTTTGAAAACCATCTTCCCAAATATCTAGGATCAACCAAATCTCCAATCCAAGAAAACCAAGCAGGATGTCCAAACCCCGCAGCAATAACTCCTATACCTAGTCCAATTATTATTAAATATGGAATAAAATTTAAAAAAATTCCTTTTAGATATAAAATACCTATAATTGCAATAAACAACCATGAGAGAGAATTAATTAAAACAGATTTAGTTAAAATTGATTTTCTGGATTTTTTTCCAACAAATTTTGAACCAATAACTTGACTGACTTCCCCCAAACCCCAGATAGAATTTAGAATAGCAACTAAAGAATTTCCCATTCCCGTCGCAATTGCAAATGGAGAAATATATTGAGATCGGAAGAGCACACGTCTGAACTCCAGTCACCGAATACGATC
>CALJLT010000034.1 GCA_937982425.1 uncultured archaeon
AGATCGTATTCGGTGACTGGAGTTCAGACGTGTGCTCTTCCGATCTTACATTCGCCCCTCCTAAATAAAGTTTGATTAAATTTCTAGAAGTTATTTTAAAACGAGTTAAAGTTGAATTTAAAATTTCTGAATTTCCTACAAAAAAAGGATCTGAACTAGAAATACTAGAAATTAAATAATCTTCATCTCTATCACTTGCATTAAAATATTTAGATAAAACAGAACCTTCACAAACAAAAATTTCTTCTGACAAATCTTCAATTAAAGGAGCTGAATTAGGAACATCTACATAAAAAAGAACACTTTTTGACACGTCATCTGCATAAACTGTTAAATTGTTACTCCATCTAAAAGAATTAATTGAAATATTTGGATTAAAATTAGAACTTAAAAAACTATTTTTATTTCCTCTAGGAGTGGTTTGCTCTAAACTATAAAACCAACTTTCTGGAACAAAATCTATTGCACTTACTTTAAGATCCAAAGGATAATCTGAAACTGGAAGATAATAACTAGAAGAACTTTTATTAAAAGAATAAGTTAAATTTAAAGGATTGTGAATAATAATATCTCTAAAAAACCCGACATTAAAGATAACTCCTCCAGTACTAAGGGAACTTTTTCCTGTGACTTTATTAAGAGGGGAATAGCTCAAGTTTAAATAAACCAAAGTCAAATTAAGAATTAAAAAAATTCCTATTAAAACAAAAAAAATCCCTCTTTTATTCACCATAATAAGAAGAGAAATACTAAATATAAAAGCTTTACTCCAAGGGGAATTTTGCTTTTTTTATCTCTAATTTAATTCTTCCAGAATAATCTCCAAAACTAGATTCAAGAGGAACATTAACTCTAACAAAATACTCAAAGTTTTCTCCTGAAAGAATAAAAAAACTTTTATTTCCAGAAACAAAATTCTCCAAAGATTCCTCGATAAAAACCTCTACTTTAATATCAAAATTATGAGGATTCTCTATAATCAAGGATTTTACTCCTGCCATACCTGGAGAAAGAGTTCCATAATTTAATCCTTCTTCATTAGAAACTATCTCAAGAGTATCTCCTACAGAAAAATTTACAGGAATATATCTAACTTCTATTATTGAAAATTTATTAGTTAAAAAAATAAAAATCAAAACCATTAGAATTAAAAATAAAAAGAGAAAACCAAAAAAAAGATAGAATTTTTTCTTATTCATTTTTTAACAAATTTGTAATGTTTTTTAATATAGATAATAATTCTCCAAATCAAAAATAAGAGAATAATTAAGGATATTGAAATAATAACATAAGAAACATAATTAATTTCCTTTAAAAGAGATAGGTCCACCACTTGAGAAGTGGTTGTATTATGATAATACAGCGTTATATTTGCTTTAAAATTATCTTTATCTAAGTTAGAAGTATCAAAAAATCCGTTTAAGGTGGTTTTTTTCCAAGGTCCTAAATCAACAAAAGGGGTCCTAAATGATTCAGAAGAATTCAAAATATCTACTTCTGCATATAACCCAGAAATAGGATCATTCCAAAAGCTTTCCACTTCAATAACAAATCTATTTATTTTATTTCTTTCAAATTCTTTTGTATAATTAGAAATACTAACAAATAAGGTTCCTATTCTAAAAATTTTTGAACTTACAGAAGGGTTTTCTCCCCCATACTCAACAATTGCAGTTGCATTATAATCTCCCGATAAATAATCTGATGTATCTAAAGATAAAGAAAACTTTTCACTTTTTTTAGATTCTATATTTTTACTTCCTAAATTAATTTTCTCAATCAATTCTTCCTCTTGATTTTCTCTTATTTCAAGAATAGCTGTAGCAAAAATATCTTCTTCACCTCTACTAAAAACAGTTAAATCAAAGTTTGCTAACTCTCCTTTATTTACATTTTGAACATTAAAATCCAATTCTGCATATTTTCCGGGATAGGGGACTCTTACTTTTATAATTCCTCCAACATTTAATGCAATACTAACTCCTTCATTATTCTTTACATTTTGTTGAGCCCTAACATAGATTATATGAACCCCCGGAATAACAATAACTTGAGGTAATTCTAAAGAAGCTATAACTTCCCCCGAACTTTTAAGGGAATCTTTATTTAATTTAACATATTCTGCCAAATCTCCCTCAACAAAAAGATTCATATCCATATTTTCTGGTGAAAAAAACCCAAACAAAAAACTTTTTTTTAGCCCTGGTTCAAAATCAATTTCATAAGAAGAGGGACTAACTCCAGGAGATCGGAAGAGCGTCGTGTAGGGAAAGAGTGTAGATCTCGGTGGT
>CALJLT010000035.1 GCA_937982425.1 uncultured archaeon
TGGAATCATATAAATTATTATTTTTTATTGGGTTGTGACTTTTCGGATAGGCTCTAATTAGCAAGTATTTATCTTTCAAGAATACTGTAATATATGATTTTTAGAAGATGGATATTTATTTTTTTCTAAGTGCCTTAGATAAAGTATCAAAATATATGAAAGATATAGAAACAGAAGATGAAAAGAGAAAAAAAATTGAATTACAATTGCATAAAATAGACTTAGAGATTGGTACTATAGAAAAAGATATAGAAAAAAGTATAAAAAAAAGAAAAACGACAAAAATTGGCATTGAAATAGATCCTGCGCTTGGTGAATACGACAAAATACTAAATAATTATAATAAACTATTGGATGGAAAAAGAAAGTCAATTGACGAATTGACTCAATTGCCCAAAAGAGCTTTTAAATATTTGGTTAGTTATAAAGATAGTATTTTGGTAGCTATACAAAAAATGATTGATGGAAATGTAAGAGAAATAGGTGTTTTTAATGAAAAAAATATAATAACTTACGTAGTTAATGCTATTGATATTTTTTATGATTTTTTAAAGCGGGGGTTTGTTGGAGACCCAAAAGATATTCCTACACTCCCATTTGAGCAAACTAATGTTTTAAAAATCTTATTATTTAAACCTTCGCATGTAATATCATATTTTATAGATTGGTTTTCTGGCGGCTATGGCTATTCTCACGTTGCTTTTGACATTGGAGAAAGAAAAGATAATAAAGTTGTCATAGAAGAAGCTGTTAATGGAGGAGTTCAACGAACATATCTCGCAAGTTATAAAATTCAGCCATGTAGTGTAGATTTAACGCCATATGTAGATCAAAGTAAAGTAGAAAGAATAAATGATATAAGATTGTGTCTTAAAGAAAAAATAGGGCATCCATATGATTATTTCGAAATCTTAGGTATGACGTTGGATATACCATGCTTAGACATAAAAAAATGGGAAGTCTGTTCTGGTCTTGGTTGGTCATGTTTAGATGAATTACGCGGGAAAATTTTAGATAAATATGTGTCTCCTAATGAATCATTAGAATGCCTTATGAGGGTACATCAAGGTAAAGTTTTTATAAGCCCAAATGTTTGGGCAGAATTTTTTGGGTTGCCTCAAAAAGGGACAGCAGGTTATTGATAATTAATCTCTGGCTGGTTAATTGTAGCGACCTGATAACGAAAACCGTCACGCCAGATAACGTGATTTCATTTCAACCCACATTAGTCCGATAAAACGTTCCTTTTTTCAAACTTTAAACTTTAAGTACCACAGCCTATTAGCCAAGCCATTTGTCAAATGCTTTAGCAAGGTCGCCAGTCAGTTTTCCCATTGTTTTTTTGCTTACATCAGAAAGAGGCACTTCAATAAAGTCCTCTCCTGAAACATAAGAAGTTCTTTTTAGCCCAGTATCTTGAAAATTGGGATGATTATTTTCAATCAGAAAATCTCTTCCCAAATGATATAAATCCATAGCTGAAGATATGCGGGCGAATTTTACATAACCAGACTTTAAAATTTCAATCACGACACAAGGACGTTTATCTGTGCATAGTCTGTAAATCGTCTGAACTATGTATATTTCCTTAGGCTGTGGATTCATCTTTTTTCTCTTTCTTCCCAAAATTCTTCGTAATCTGGCTCGGGAGGAAGAGGGCAATCCATTTTTGCTAAATCTTTAGGTCCAAGTACAGGTCGTCCTTTAAATGTCTTGATTTTTTCTTTTCTAAAGCTTTGCACTATCTCCAATAATTGCCCAAAATATAGCTCTGGAATTTCTTCAATTTCTTTAAGTAAAAGCTCTTTTGTACTCATAGTATTCCTTTCTAAACATGCTAATACCTCTAGTGTATTTCTAATGAGTAAAAAAATGATATATTGTAAGATAAATAAATTATACCAAATTCCCTTATTGTAGCTATAGAAAAATTTTAGAATGGGAAAAATAAAAGATTGTATTCTTTTTCCCATTCTAAACATTCATTTTGAATGTTTAGAATGCAATTCTTTGAAAGAAATCTTCCAATATCATGGACAAGAAAGAGTTGGAAAACTTGGATTTTCCAAGTTTTGAATGAATATCTAAATATTCATCTTGAATGTTTTGGATGCCATTTTTGCTCTAATCTATTGAAAGAAATGAGTTTGGAAAACATTCATTTTGGATGTTTTTCTTTTCTCTTGTTCCCTTTTCTTTCCATTCAAAACATTCGTTTTGAATGTTTTGAATGCAATTCTTTGAAAGAAATCTTCCAATATCATGGGCAAGAAGGGGTTGGAAAACTTGGATTTTCCAAGTTTTGAATGAATATCTAAACATTCATCTTGAATGTTTTGGATGCAATTTTTGCTCTAATCTCTTGCAGAAAAAGATATTGGAAAACATTCATTTTGAATGTTTTGCTTTTGTCTTTTTCCCTTTGCTTTCCATTCAAAACATTCAAAACGAATGTTTTGAATGCAGTTCTTTGAAAGAAATCTTTCAATATCATGGGCAAGAAAGGGTTGGAAAACTTGGATTTTCCAAGTTTTGAATGAATATCTAAACATTCATCTTGAATGTTTTGGATGCAATTTTTGCTCTAATCTCTTGCAGAAAAAGATATTGGAAAACATTCATTTTGAATGTTTTGCTTTTGTCTTTTTCCCTTTGCTTTCCATTCAAAACATTCAAAACGAATGTTTTGAATGCAGTTCTTTGAAAGAAATCTTTCAATATCATGGGCAAGAAAGGGTTGGAAAACTTGGATTTTCCAAGTTTTGGTAACCCATTTCCCATAATATATTTGAATAAAATCTTACTTTTTTTTAACATTTTATTATTGCATTAAATCATTAGCATCATTATAACCCTTTGCAAAAGAAAGGGTTGGAA
>CALJLT010000036.1 GCA_937982425.1 uncultured archaeon
ACCACCGAGATCTACACTCTTTCCCTACACGACGCTCTTCCGATCTGAATTTAAATAAGATTCGAATGAAAAAAATATATGAAGAAAAGATGATTTTCATTGATTACTATCCAAAAAAATCCCTAATCTTGGGGGAATTCCAATTTAAAAATAAACTTGAAGCAAAAAAATTTTCTTGGAAAGGAAAAGAAATAACTAATGATAAAAATTACCTTCCTGAAAATTTATCTAATTGAAGATTAAGATTTATTCATTAAATAGACAAATCAAAAAAAACAAAAAGACTTTAAAATACTCCTTGCTCAATATTTTGTGTAAAATGCCTACAAAAACAAAGAAAACAACTCAAGAAAAGGCAACCGAAAGTTATCTTAGTTCTGGGGAATATAATCCTAAGTATGCTACAGAAAAAACTGTAAAACCAGAAACAACTCTAGCTGAATCTGTAAAAAAAACAACTGAAAAAGAAGTTAAACCAAATTTACAATTAGAAAAAATTGAAAAATCAAATAATAAAAAAATCAAAAAAAAATCCTCAAAAAAAAAGATAATAAAAAAGGCAAAGATAACTACCACTAAACAAGAAATTTATGAAACTCCAAAAATTCTTCTAAAAAAACAAGGCTATGAATTGATAATAACTGAAAAACCCCAAGCAGCATTAAAGATTTCCAGTTCTCTAGGTAATTCAACAAAAAGAGAATTTGTAAGGGGGGTTCCTTATTATGAGGTAGATAGAAACGGAAAAAAAATCGTGGTTGCTTGTGCTGTCGGTCACCTATTTACTTTAACCCAAGAAAAAAAAGGAACGCAGATTCCTAATTTTGAAATAAGATGGGTTCCTAATTTTTTAGTAAAAAAAGGAGATTTTACAAAAAGATATTATGACACAATTTTAAAACTTGCAAAAAATGCAGGATCAATAATAGTTGCTACGGATTATGATATAGAAGGAGAAGTTATCGGAACAAACGTAGTAAAATTTATTTGTAACCAAAATGATGCAAAAAGAATGAAATTTTCTACATTAACAAAAAATGAACTAGAAAATGCTTATGAAAAAAAAGAAGATTCTTTGAATTGGGGGCAAGCAATTGCAGGAGAAACAAGACATTTCTTAGATTGGTTCTACGGTATTAATTTATCTCGTGCCATTATGAATGCAATTAAATCTACGGGAAAATTTAAAATAATGTCTATAGGAAGAGTCCAAGGGCCAGCCCTAAAATTAATTGTAGAAAAGGAAAAAGAAATTCAAAAATTTAAACCAACAACTTATTGGCAATCATTTATTACTATAAAAAATCCTAAACTTGAATTAAAATATTCTAAAGATATATTTGACAAAAGTGAATTAAAAAAATTTGAAGATTTAATTGGAAAAAAAGTTATTTGTGACACCAAGAAAAAAGAAGAAAATATTCCTCCAAAACCTCCCTTTAATTTAACCTCTCTTCAAACAGAATGTTATAATTTATATGGAATAACTCCAGTAAATTCGCTTAAGGCAGCTCAATCTCTTTATTTATCTGGATTAATATCTTATCCAAGAACTTCTTCAGAAAAGCTTCCAGATACAATAGACTACAATTCAATTCTAAATATTCTAAAAAACAAGTATAACATTTCTCATCTAATTAAAAGACAAAAACCTATTGAAGGTTCAAAAACAGATCCCGCACATCCATCTATATATCCTACTGGAAATTTTCAAATACTTTCAGGGGACGAGGAAAAAGTATATAATTTAATTGCAAAAAGATTTCTAGCTTTATTTTGCGAAGATGCATTAATTGAAAGAAAAAAAGTTTCCGCAAAATTGGGAGATTTAATTTTTTCTACAAATGGTTTTGAAACAAAGAAAAAATCCTGGATGGAATTTTATCCTATAAAGATTAAAGATAAAGAAATTCCGGATGTTGAGGGTGAAAAAGAAATTATAAATTCAAAAAACGAAGAAAAACAAACTCAACCTCCAAAAAGGTATTCTCCTGCTTCTATAATTTCAGAATTAGAAAAAAGAAATTTGGGAACAAAATCTACCCGAGCACAAATATTAGAAACTCTCTATGAAAGAGGATACATAAAAGAAAAATCCATTGAAGCTACACCTTTAGGAATATCTTTAATCGAAACACTAGAAAAATATTCACCTATAATTATAGATGAAAAATTAACAAAAGAACTTCAAGATGAAATGGACGAAATAGTAGAATCAAAAGAAAAAAATCTAAAAATAAAAGAAGAACATATCTTAAATAAAGCCAAAAAATCCATAATTGAAATATCTAAAGACTTTGAAAAAAAAGAAAAATCTATTGGAAAAGAATTAATTGAAGCTTTAGAAGAAAAAAGAAAAATAGACCGAGAAGAAAATATTTTAAATGAATGCCCAAAATGTAAAAACAATAAATTAAGAATTACTTACTCTCCAAAAAACAAAAAATTCTTTATTGCTTGTTCAGGATATCCTGAATGTAAAAATACTTATTCTCTTCCTCCGTATGGTTTAATAAAAACTACGGGTAAAGAATGTGAAAAATGTGGATTCCCTACTCTTATGGCTCTTCAAAAAGGAAAAAACCCTTGGATATTTTGTTTCAATTCTGAATGCGAAACAAATAAAGAAAGAGTTGAAGCTTATAGAAAAAAAATAGAAGAAAATAAATAAAAAAATAAAATTATTTCTTCTTTTTAATGGATTTATTGTTTATATTTTTACACGAAGAATCAGAACAACAATCAGAAAGTAAACATATTGATCTAATAAAAATTAAAGCCGCAGAAATCCAAATAACCCAAAATGAAGCTTCTGTTTTCCAAAAAGTAAAAACTAAAATTAAAGCCGCAAAAAGAGGTATACACCAGGGTTTATTATTTTTCATTTTACACCTCCTTTTTTCTTTTTAATAATTTTTTTATTCTTTTTTGGAATTTTAATTTCTTCATTTAAAAGGACAGGACGAGCAATTGATCCATAAGGAGCTATTCTCTTAACAGATTTTTCCTTTAAACCAAAAAGTCTTCTAAACCCTCTTATAAAAACGCTACCCATTTTATTAAATAACTAGGAACATCTTATTTAATAATATATCTAAAACCAATCCCTCAAATTTTTTTGAACTCCGTATGTTTTTAAAAGATTACTTTTCAATAAAACTATATTCACATCAAACCCATATTTAATCTTTGAAATTTTATTTAAACTTTCTAAAAATTCTTTTTTATCTGAAAATTTAAGTTCTCTATTTGAAAGTGCTTTTTTCACACTTTCTCTAACAACCCAAACTCCTAATGCAGCCCAATAAGTTGGAGTTTCCAGACGAATTGCCAAAACTCCTGCTTGCCTTTGGATAGAATTTAAATATTCTAAAATCGGCAAACGAGTTGCATAATATCCTCCTGCACAATTTGAAGCATAACTCGTTCTTCCAAAAAATCCTTCAGAATCCGTGGATGCCTTCAATTCTTCCCCCGGATTCCAACTTGATCCAGGAAAATAGATCTCAAAAAGTTCATAACTCCAAATTCCTGGAAAAAGCATAATTAAATATTGATTCCCTAAAAATTCACCTATGAATAAGGAATAATTTTCAATCCATTTATAATTTCTAACTTTATCCAAAAGTTCTTTAGAAATAATATCATCTGTAGCGGTGATACTCCAACGAGTAGGAACCATTTTCTTATTTTTTTTCAATCCTAAAACTCCGACTGATAAAATTTTACTCAAACTATATTCATTTATTCCAGATTGATATAAATAGTTTATTCCTTCACTTGCCTTAATTTCATCATTCATAACCCTCTCTACTTTTTTTTCGACTTTTACATTAGAAGTTAATTTGACATTCTTTAAATGGGCATCAAAACGATAAGGAGTTAAAACTTTATCTTTATCTTTACCCAAACTAAGTTTATTACTTAACTCTATTTCTACATCTACTGACTTTGAAGAAATTGCAATTTCTTTTGCAACATTTATTAACTTATTTTCAACGCGAACATCTTTAACATTTGATTTAAATCTGGAGTTTACAAGATTATTTCTCAATTTTAATATATCTTTAATTTCATAATTTTCTTTAGACCAACGAGGACAATCTTCATATAAAGAAGGTTCTTCTTCTAAATTTATGGGAGATAAAATTCCTACATTTACTTCGGGATATTTTAATTTAGAACCTATAAAAATAGAAGGGGGACTTGCACTTTGAAATTTTGATAAATCTTTTAAGTCCCTTATTTTTAAGGATAAATCTCCTATTTTTTTTACTGATTCAAATTTAATGTTTTCCATATTGACTCAACATTGTAAAACCTTCAAAACTTTATATGGATTTGCTCCCTAAAGCTAAAAAACACTTTTAAACTTAAATAAATCAACCTTTTCTCTAAAATAAAAATCTAATTTACAGTTTAAAACAGGATATTTTGTTACTATTTTTCTCCAAGCGAGGTTGATCCCGCAATCGTTTGAAATTATTCCTGTTTTTCCCCTGGTTTGAGAAATTACTACTCCTGAAATTAGAAAATCATAGTCTTCAGGAGATAAGGGAATTTTTAAAATTTCCCTTAAAAATTCATTTTCAATATATAATTCAGAATGAACTCCTCTTTCAATTTCATTTAATTTTAAAATTGCTCCTCTATTCTCAATAGTTGAAACTAAATCTTTTGTCCTCCTCCAAGATGATTTTGCCATTCCTTCATATTGTCTAAGTGAAGATTCAATTAAAAATCCTTTTTTATCTCGAAGGGTATTTTTTTTTCTTTTAGGTATTTTAAAATAAGGTTTATTAAGATGACCTATTTTTAATTCATCAAGTATTCCTTCGGAAACAAATAATTTTCTTCCCCCATATTCTTCAAAAAAAGATTTCCAATAACTTAAAGAACGTAAAAATTCTCCTGAAGCTTCAATCTTTTCGTTCAGTCCATTTAAAGTTGAAGGATGTGAATTACCGAAATAACCTTGAATTGAACAGGTATCTACAACAACAACATCATAAAAATTCATCAAGTTACTTAATTTATTTTTAAATACTCTCGTCATTAAAAAAGTAAAAACATTTCTTTTATAAGCATTATTGCACTAAAACAAACCCTTTTTTTTAAAAATCCCCAAATCATTTATTTCAAAATTTAATTCACTCTCAGCTAAATTTCTATGTTTTAATAAAACAGCTTTTCTTGACCTTCCTTTACCTGAGAGTTCAATTATACATTTACTCCAATATTTAAATAAGTCTCCACCTACAATGTTAGATTTCTTTTCTACACCTTGAAAATTTCCATCTTTCAAAAAATCAAAATAAACTTGATTTGTTATAATAACTGGTAAATCTTCTTTACGAGCAATTTCAACTAAAACTCTCATTTGTCTTGCTACCTCTCTATTTACTTCTTGTATTTTATCCTCATCTTGAGACTGAATTGCATCCCCCAACTCTAAACGATAAAGCATGGCCATAGAATCTACTATAATTAATCCCGCATTTTCTTTTTTTACATGCTTTTTCAAATTTTCAAAAATAGGACGTTCTTCATTAAAAGTAGTTGGATTAAAAAGTAAAATATTTGATAAAATAGATTCATAATTTTTCTCCCCAACTATTTGTTTAATCCTTTCAGGAGAAAATCCTCCCTCTGTATCTATATAAATAACTTTTTTTTCCTTAGCGCAAGAACAAGCAGCGAGAATTGAGAAATTTGTTTTCCCCGAACCAGGACCTCCCACTAACATAGTTACAATTCCAGTTTCATATCCTCCTTTAAGCCATTCATTTAAATCATAACTTCCAGTTGAGATAATGCTCATTTTATTTTTTTGCTCCTTTTTTCATATTAAAACCTGCTTTCTTTAGAATTTTTAAAATTTTATAATAACTGATTTTTAAATTTCTATGGACTTCTAAGGCGTTCCTTCCCATTTTTTTCCAACAGCATATGATTTCATGTTCTTCAAAAGAAGAAAAAGAACTTCTGGGTTTTAAACTAATTATTGCTTTATCAAGAGTATTTGAATTTAGTAATGCACAATAGAGATTTGAATCCTTTAAAGCCAATTCTGAACGGGTTAATCTCTCATATTTTTCTTTATTATTCAAAAAATAGTCTAATGCAGTATTTTGTCCCCTATATGTTTTTGAGGGGTCAATTCCTTCTTCTAAAAGAACTCTTTTTATGGTTTTTGGATTGCAGTTTAATTCTCTTGAAATTCTACTTATATTTCCTTCAAAATCTCTAAAATAAGAAATTATTTTTTCTCTTTTTTCTGAAGGAATTTCTCTACCTTTAGAATTTAAACCTAATTTCTTCCAATTACGTATGATTTTCCAATAAGATTCACCTGTAACTTGAGAACACGTCGCCGCATTCTCATCAAATAAAAAATAATTTTGCTCTAAGATTAATGAGTTTTCCAATTGACCAACCATAAATAAGTTAAAAAAAATAAGTTAATAAGAATTATTGTTGTTTATTTTGTTTTCTTAAACTCTGAATTTAAACTTTCTAAATCTTCCAAAATAGATTTTATTGCACTTTCAATTATAGATTTTGAATCCTTTCCTGAAGTTTTTAATTTCAAAATTGGATTTTTAGTAGGATGTTCTCTTTTCCAAGCAACAAATTCAACACTAGATTCTTTAGTTAAATAATGTCTAAGAAGCTCAACAACAGTAAGATTATCTAATTCGAGTTCAATTTCATTTTTTTCTTGTCTTAAAACCTTAAATTCCATAATATCAATCGTAAAACTTTATTTATAAAGCTTATGCTTAATTTCCAAAGATTAATCTCTCTATTTCTTCATCGCTCAATTCCTTAAGAGGCCTTTTGTTAATTTCCTTAGAAGGCCTATCTTGCTTAACCTCTCCAGAAATTTCCTTTATTTTCTCCAAATCTAAATCCTCTAGATATAAGTTCTCATCTTTTTCTATATCTCCAATCATTATTCCTGAAGGAACCTTAGATTCTAAAAGCAAATCTTGTGGACTAACTTTTCTTCTTTTATCTATCAAAAGAACTACTCCTAAACAATTTTCAATTTTCTTTATCAAACTAACATAATCTCTTGGCAGTTTCGCTTCTTGTTCAATTATTTCAATTACAGAGGGGGATTCTTGAATTGCACTAGCAAGCTCTTCTCTAGAAAGTCGCTTTGCTCTTCTTTTTCTCATTATTACCCAATGAAAATTTTCAACTAAATCTTCTTTCAAATCAGATGCAGGAACAAGGTCCTTTCTTACATTTTTATCTACAATATTTTTTAAACCAATATCTTCAGGTTTGATTTTATGTCTTCTAAAAGGTTCTTCAATTTCTTTTTTTCTTACTCCTGCCATTCTAGAAAGCCTATCTCTAACACTCTCTCTTTTTTCAAGTTCTTCTTGATTGATTTCTTTCTTATCAATTAGAGGAAGTTTATTTCTAAAATAACAATTCCTACATACGCTAACTATCCCAGATTCCTTATGTACCCCTGTATACAAAAAAGTATCTTCTTCACTAACTTCACAAAGATAACATTTTTTCATAAAAAAATAAGAAAACCTCTCTTTTTTAAGATTACTGTACTGAAATGATTAATTTAAATAACTTTCAATCTCTTCTTTGGTAATTACTTTCTGCAAAACAACTTCTTGATTTATGATAACTGCAGGATACTTTTCAATATTATAATCTTCTATAAAAACTCCGATAGATTCTAAATCTGTATCTATTGCAATGGGAATCAAAACAACATTTTTATTAGAATTTTTTACTTCTAAGAGTAATCTAGACCAAACTGTTTGCTCAGCTCTTTTTACTAAATCTTTTTCTTCATATCTATAAAGATAAACAATTAAATTAAAATCGCTATTGCAAGATTCTTTAATTTGAATTGAATTTACCCAAAGATAAGTTCTTAATGCATCATATTTTTTATGGATTCCTTTCAAATTGTTGGTTATTCTTCCTGAATCTTCAAACTCTTGCAAAATTATTGCTTCTTCGTAAACCCTATTTAACAAGTTAATATTTGCTTCTTCCAATTCTGAACAAGAAATTTTTTCTAATCCAATCATATTATTTAAAGATAAAATGTCTATCATAGAAACTTCCGAATCTATATAGTAGTTATTTATTTGCATTAATCTATTCTCTTCAAAAACAATTCCTATGTACATTCCAATCGCAAAAACAACAATAGTTAAAGCTAAAGCTTGTAAAAAAACAGGATATTTCATTTTAACTCCAAGTTTTCCTCCCTGCAATTAATTCTGCTGCAGATTTTACCAATATAACTGGATACATTAAGAGGTAGAAAAATTCAAATACCATGAAATTAAGTAAGGTCGGTCTTTTAAATTCTTTTCTCTCTTTTATGCTGACTAAAGCTAAAATAGAATAAGCAGTACTTAAAATTAATAAAATAATTCCTATATAAAACAAGAAACTAAAAGTCAAATTTAAATCTTGCATAGAAAGTATTGCTGTTTGAGCTTGAACTGAATTTGAAACAAAAAAGTATCTTATTAAAATTGTCCTAATTAATCTATAAAGAAAAATACTCAATCCAAAAACTCCCAAAACCCAAGAAAAAATAAAAAAAGGTAGAACAAAAACCCCCAACATACCTCTTCTTCCAAAGACATTTCCATATTTAAATATACATTGAATTCCTCCTTTATTCCAACGAATTCTTTGTCTAAACCATGGTTTAAATTTCTCCGGAGCAATTGAATAAACTTTTGCCGGAACACTCATTTTAACATCATAACCATGATAAAGCATTTTCCAAGTAATTTCTATATCTTCTGTTAAATTCTTTTCATCAAATTTGCCTATTTTTTCAAAATATTCTCTCCTATAAATAGCTAAAGGACCGGGAGTAACATAAATTGAACCAACAAATTCTAAAAGTTTTCTTGTAAATTTTATTACTATATATTCTATAGCTTGCATCTTAAGTAAAAAATTAGTTCTATTCTTAACCAAAACTGTCGAAGTTACTGCCCCAACCTTTAAATCATCAAAAAAACCAATTGTACTCTGAACAGCTCCTTTTTCTGGATAACTATCTCCATCTGTAAAACCAATGAGCTCTGTAGTAACAAATTGGGAACCATAGTTTTTTGCTCCAGCAGCACATCCAGTATTTTTAGGAGTTTGAACTGCCATAACAAGCCCAGGATATTTTTTTTCATATTTTTTTATAATCTTGTAGGAATTATCTTTAGAACAATCATCAACAACAATAATTTTTTTCAAATTCTTATACCCATTATTTGCCAGATTATCTATAGCTTTACCTACTGATTTTCCTTCATTATAACAAGTAATAACAATAGAAAGAGCATATTCTTTAGTTACAGGGGGGACCCTGTTTATTTTTTTATGATTTTTCACATAAATTAATATAAATAAAAATAAAAAATAAAAAGCTATAAATGAGTATACCAAAAAAACATTAGTCAAGAAATCCATTATTCTTCTCCTCCCTCAAAAGGAATTTCTTTAAGAGGATCTCCTTGAGTTCCCGACACATTAAAATAATCATAAAAAAGTTCAGATAAATTTAGGATATTCGTATGTCCTTCTTTCTTAGATTTAACCAAACCCAATTGAATAAATTTTTTAACATGATCATACGCCTTGTTTCCTCTTATTTTTATTATTACAGATTGTTTAATGGGTTGTTTGAAAGCTATAATTGCTAAAGTCTGTTGCTCCGCCTTTGTAAATTCTGCTGAACCTCCAGCCAATTTGTTAATAATATTATGGTATTCTGGTTTAACATCCATTTTCCATAAGCCATCTCTCTCAACAATTTCTAGAGCAGAATTATCCCCCGAATATTTTTCCTTTAATTTTCCTAATGTCTCTTTTATAACTAAAGAATTCATATTAGAATAAGAAATAAGATCAACCATTGAAAGATATCTTCCGGAAATGAAAAATATTGCTTCAATTATTTTAAGATTTTCATTTTCACTACTCGAATCAATTTCATCAATAGTTTTTTTTGTTATCTTCATTAATTAATCAAAGAAGAAGAGTTTTTAAAAATTAACTTCATAAAGAATATATGAATAAAGCCTTAAAAATATCCCTCTTGATTGTAATTGTTTTATTAATTATTTTATTTCTATTAAGATTAATTTCCCCCAGAGAAATTGATGATGTTAACCCCTTTAGAAGTTGTGAAGAAGTATACTTAAAAAAATCGGATATTTTTTGGGTAATTCCTTATTATCAAGAAAAACCTATATCTGAAAATAAAACTTGGTGTGAAGAAATTTTATCTATGAACAAAACTTTAGGATTGCACGGATATACTCATGAATATAAGGAATTTAAAAATAAAGAGATAACCCCGGAAAATTTAACTAATGCAATAAAAATTTTTGAAGAATGTTTTGGATACTCTCCTCAAATGTTTAAAGCTCCTCACTTAGCACTTTCAAAAGAAAATAAAAAATTACTAAAGGAAAATAAGTTGAAAATAAAAAATCCTTTTCATCAAACAATACATAAAGTATATCATTGTTCTGATTCAGGCACACTACCTAATAGATTCCATAACTTGTTTTAAAAACATATAATAAAAAATAAATATTTTTATAAACCAAAAAAACTATTATACTCTTATGAAGTCATTGAGATCCAAATTGTTAAACTTTGGAACAGGAATTGCCACTACCGCTGCAACCCTTCTTCCTATGAAAAATTCTTATTCTCAAACTTCTCAACAAGCAAATGATTCTTTAGTAAGAACTGAGCAAGTAAGTGCCAAAAAACCTTGGACATTTTGGATTGGAACTGCTTCCTTAACTCCTCATGATAAAGATTTAAAAAACGCATTTGGAACTTATTGGGGATTAAATGGAGAAGCAAGAATGGAGTTAGAAAAGAAAAACTTATACATTGCACCAAGTTATACTTATGCTTGGGGCATTGCAAGATCAGACAATGGAAGTGTTCTAAAAGCAAATTGCAATGAATTCACTGGTTTTCTTGTTTATAAAATGGAAGATTTTGAATTTGCTGGAGGGCCAACTCTTTCCAGTTTAAAGATGAGTTTGAAAGAAAAAATCGATAACAACGGAACTATAACATATAACCATATTTCTGAAAGTTTTACTGGATTAGGATTAAGTTTTAGAATGATGTATTTCATTCCTTTAGGAGGAAAAACTAAAGGATTTTTATTGGGAGAATATACTAATATGCCTAAAGACGAAGATGATTGGCCAGAAACAATTGGAACTACAAAATTTGGGGCCGGCATACTTTTTTAAATTTCTAAAATTAAACTTTAAATCTTAAAATTGCACCAATTCCTGCTACATTAAAAAATTGTTCTCCTTCATCAGTTTCCCTAGAAATCATTTCAATAGAAGTGCCCATTCTTTCTGCAATAGATTTTAATTCCTTCGCCTTTAATTTGTCATAATCCTTTGAAATAAATAAACTATCTACTGCCCCAAACTCTAAAGCCCTTTTAACTTCTTCAAAATTGTAAGGAGTCATATCTGGTTTTGCTCCGAGATTATCGAAAAAACGTTCTAAAAGCTTTTTTTCTCTTATTATTTCTTGATTAGCTAAAATATCTTGACTCAATCCCACTAATTCTTGTAAACCAGATTCTGAAGTATCTCCTTGATCTTTAACTCCGATAACTTTTTCTCTTAATTTAGTTGCCATGTATTCTCCGTCTATAAATTCATCTTTTGTGGGAATTGGCCCTCCAATAATTATCCCTTTTAATTTTGGATCATCATAGAAGATATTTTTCATTTCATCTGCAATTCTTTTATAAAAATCTTTAGTTAAACCCTCTGTAATTCTATGGAATCTTTGAGAAGACTGTCCTCCTGCTCTAACCTTAGATGGAATTCCAGAACTCATTTTTTGTAAAACTTCTATTTTTTTTCCGACTAATTTCCCGATAGTTGCCTCTTTTCTATCCATCACTAATAAAGCATAAATTTCTTCGATTTCGGTCATGCTTTCCAAAGGTTCTAAAACAAACATCTTATCACAACGATAAAGCCGGACATTTACTTCTTGAGGAGGTTCTATTTCCCAGATTTGAATATCGCTTTGACCTTCAATTGGACTAACATCTCCTGCAAAAAGAACTAACCCATTTTGAGGAGTAGATCTATAATCTTTTAAAGCCCGAATAATCTTTTCTAAAGAATCCGTTACATTTTTTCTTGTAGAAGTTGATTTTATATTTTTTGCAGTTGATCTTTCTCCTTCAAGTTGACGACTAACTGCATTAACATCGTATCCTGCAGGAATATAAACGCTAATTAATTCTGTAGCTCTTCCACGATATTCCGACAACTGAGATATAATTTCTTTCAATTGTTCTTGATCTAAATTTTGGGCAGCCATAAATAAAGAAAAAAGATTTAGTTCTTAAAGGTATTGTCAAGAAAGATTATGGCACTCCTTCAAATCTTTCTCAAAAATTTTTAGATTACTCGGAACTTTAATTCCTTTAATTGATTCTTTTAAACTAACTCCTAATTCCTTTTTCCTTTTCCAAACTTCCGAATTAAAATCTAGAATATTATCAATCAGGCTTAATTCAGATTTACCTTTAACTGAATCAGGAAATTCTATTTCATCTAAATTTATTCCTTTTTCAGCCATAATTAAAGAACTAATTTGTGGAATAATTGGATAAACTAAAATTAAAAATCTTTCTAATAAAAAATGCAAGGTCCATCTGGCTGAATTTTTTTCTTCTTCACTAAATAATTTATCCTCATTGTAAGCTCTTTTTTTCACCATCTCAACATAATTTGAAGTAAAAATATCCCACAAAAATTTCCTCAATTCCGTAGCGGGATGATAGAAATCATATTCAGAATAAAATTTTTCTGCCCTAGAACTTAAAAATTCTAAATAGTCTACAAATAATTGATCAAGGGAAGTTAAATTTTTAGGTTTTTTTGGTTTTTCAAAAATTAGGACAAATTTAGCCAAATTTAAAATTTTATTTAAGGTTTTTTTCTCTGCATTAATTCTCTCTTCCGAACATTTTAAATCTCCTTTAGATAAATCTCCCTCAGTAGCAGCCCAAAAACGAATCGCTTCAGCACCATACTCCTTCAATAATTTCTGAGGATCAATTATATTTCCTTTACTTTTACTCATTTTATACCCTTTAGAATCCATTATATGTTGGTGTATCCAAGCATCATTAAAACACGCTTTTCCTGTTTCTAAATAACCTCTAAGAAGAGAATAATAAAACCAAGTTCTAATTATTTCTTTACCTTGAGGACGGAGAGAACAAGGATATATTTTATTAAAAAAAGATTCATCTTGTTTATATTTCAAAATATACAATTCAGAAATAGAAGAATCCATCCAAGTATCAAAAACTCTTTCTTCACCTTTCCATTTTAAATCAGAATAGTCTTTAACTTTCCCTATAACTTTTCCCTCTTTTAAAACTTCAAAATTTCCTTCTGGTTTTTTATTCCAAGGTTCAACATATTTCAATTCATTTGGAACACAAACATATTCTCCTGAATACCAAAGAGGAATTGGAGTAGCATAATATCTCCTACGAGAAATTGGCCAATCTATCGAAACAGAATCAAACCATTTCTCCAATAAGATTCTAGATTCATCAGGATAAAAATTGATATTTTTAGAAATCTTTCTTAAATCTTTTAAAAATTCAACTTGTTTTAGATAATATTCTTGCATTTCTATAAATTCTATTTCTGCACCGCTCCTTTCTGAAATAGGTGTTCTATGAATAATTTTTTCCTGCTTAACCAAGAGATTTTTTTCTTTCAAGATATTTATAATTTTCTCCCTAGCTTCTTTAACTTTTAATCCTTTTAAAGAGCCTGCCAATGAATTCATTGTCCCATCCATTTCAATTGCAATTGTTGGAATTAATTTTTGTTCTCTAAAAAATTGTATGTCTGAAAGGTCACCTGCAGAACACATCATTACAACTCCCGTCCCTTTTTCTATTTCTGCCATAGGATGAGATTTAATTGGAATTTCTTTTTGAAAAATCGGACTTATAATTTTTTTTCCTTCTAAATGAGTATACCTTTTATCTTCTGGATTGAAGATAACCATCCCACAAGTACAAATTAATTCTGGTCGAGTTGTTCCAATAATAATTTCTTCTCCTGTTTCCTTAACTTTCCATTTAACATAATTAAAATTAGATTCAACATCTTTATACTCAATCTCAGAATCCGCAATAGTTGTCCTTAATTTTGGATCCCAATTGTTTATCCTTTTATCTTCATAAACCAGTCCTTTCTTAAATAATTCTACAAAAGTTAATTGAGTTAATGCTCTGTACTCTGGAGAATCAGTTTTATAAATCGCTCCAACATAATCTCCCTCTTTATAAGAACTAAAAGAGATTCCCAATTTTGCAAAACTATCTGCAGTTTCACTGGAGGTTTCTTCCAACAATTTTTTACAAAAATTAACAAATTCTTTTCTTCCTATTTCAAAAGGAGATATCTTAAATTTCTTTTCAGCAGCCATTTCAATTGGTAAACCATTTCTATCTAAACCCAAAGGAAAAATAACTTGAAATCCCTTCATACGTTTATATCTTGCAAAAAAATCCATATAACAATAAGTAATAGCCTGTCCTATGTGAATTGGGGCATTAACATACGGGGGAGGAGTATCAATAGAATAAACTTTCTTCTTCAAAAGAGGATTAAATTTGAACTTCTCAGTAGATTTCCATTTTTCAGTTATATTTTTCTCAACATCCACAGACCAGTTTTTAATCTCATTTAACTTCATAGAAAACAAAATAACTCTAAATTTAAAAAATCTACCATCTTAAAATTAACATGAAAAAACTAGAAAAAAACAAATATTACATCTTAAAGATGAATCTTCAAGGAAGGATTTTAGAATATACTGGAAAAATAATAGATTTAAATGAAAAAGAATTTTTCTTGAAAACAGAAGAAGATTGTAGGTTAAATTTCAAATTAAAAGATTTAATAAAATTTCAAGAAATTGAAGAACCAAAAAAAGAAGAGAAAGTTTTCAAGATATTTTCAAAAAAAAAGTTTATTGATTTAAAAAAGAATGAGGAGCCGGAGTTTTAACTTTCAATTAATCTTTGTGCAGTATATAATAGAAGATCAAATTGTTTGGGATTTGGAAGACCACAATCTGTTTGAGCCTCTATAAATAAAGGATCCCACTTTTTATTAAACATTATATCTACTCCTCCATAATTAAGATTCAACCTTTTAGCTAATTTGAGAGTACTATTTACGGATTCTTTTAATGCTTCAGAATTAATTTTATCTCTAAAAATAGAATCATACCTTATTTCCCCTCCTCTGGACCAATTAGTAACTAATTCCTCTGGAGCATTTACCCTGGGAAACCAAAAAGGAACTTTTACACTATTAGGAAGAAAAGGATTTCCCACAAGATATAATCGAAGATCGAATTTTTTTTCTTCAAGAGAAATAAAATCAATTTCTTCTTCAACAATCGGGTCTACATTTAGAAGAGCCGACAAAAAAGATGCTGGATTACTTATTTCAATAGGATGTGAAAGCACAATTGAGGGATCTGGATTAATCTTTGAACCATCCCAAACAAGATTTGTTCTGCAATGTCCTTCTTTAATCTGGGTAATACCTTGGCCATAACCCCAACCTGGAAGTTTAACATAAATTCCAGTCTTAAAAGAAAGATCTAATAATTCTTCAGCACTAGAGACATGAAATTGTTTTGCAGTAGGTATTCCTTCTTCTAAAAGAATTTTCTTAAGCTTTCGTTTATCTCTTGTATTCTTTATTGTTTCAGGGGAATTCAAAAATTTAACTCTTGATCCATATTTCTCCTCTACTAACTTTCCCATTTGAAAGTAATATTTATCAATTTCTTCTAAATGAGTATTACCTCCAAAAATTCCATCCTTTATTATCCAAGAATCTATATTTTCATCTCTAAATCGCTGGGGAAAAAAAAGAATGGGTAAAATTTGTTCCTCCTGTAAATCAGGTAAAAGTCCTTTTTCCAAAAGAGAATAGTCTATCTTAATAAATTTAACTCCATTATTTGCAAGAAAAGTACTATGCTGATACATCTTATCTCTATAAGAGATAATTGTATTCATTGGATCTCCTATTGCAAGAATAGATCTTTTTAAATATTGTTTGTTTTCTAATTCATTCATTTTAACCATAATTTCTAAAATTTTAATAAATTTTTAATTGCACTCATAACTAAAATTACCGATATATAAGCTTTTCGTAACTAAAATTCAACAAAAGATAAATTATAATATATGCTGAAAAAAGTAATAGGGTTAAATTTTCAAAACAACTAAAAACTCTTTTTTCCTAAAATAAATCATGGTACAATACACATATTCTTCCCACAGAACAAGACATATAGAAAAAATAAGAAAACAGAGAGTAAAATATCCCCAAGTAGCAAAAAATATAGTGGACACTTCAGATATAATTTTAGAAATTTTAGACACCAGATACGCAAAAAAAATGAGAAATCCAGAACTTGAAAAAGAAATCTCAAAACAAAAAAAACAAATAATTTTTGTTTTAAATAAATCCGATTTATCGATGAAAGAAAAAACCGAAGCCACAAAGAAACAACTAAAACCAAGCATAATTATTTCTTGTGCAAAAAGAAGGGGAATCAAGGAACTTAGAGATCTAATAAAAAGATTAGCAAAGAATATAGAAAATCCCGAAAAAAGAGAAATAAGAAAAGACAAGGTTATTTTTGGGGAAGATAAAAGAATCAAAGTTGGAGTGATAGGCTATCCTAATACAGGAAAATCTTCGCTAATAAATTTACTTGCAGGAAAATCTGCAGCAGGAGTTGGTGCTGAAGCGGGATATACAAAAAATATTCAAAAAATAAAACTCTCTGAAAATATTGTTTTAATTGATTCTCCCGGAGTTATTCCAGACAAACATTATTCTATGACGGAACAAGAAAAGATTTCAACACATTCTATTTTCGGAGGAAAAAGTTATACTCAAATAAAGGAACCAGATTTGGTCGTTCACCAATTAATGCAAGAATTTCCAGAAATAATACAAAAACATTATAAAATAAAAGCCCAAGACTCCGAAGAACTAATTGAAAAAATTGGAAGAATGAAAGGTTTTCTAAAAAGAGGAGACCGGGTTAACGAAGATCAAGCAGCTAGAGAAATCATCCGTGCTTGGCAAATGGGAGAAATAAGAATTTAATTTAAATTCTTTACCATATAGAAACCGTCAAGATTATAACCTAATTTTTTATAATATTCTCTAACTCCAATTCCAGAGATTACTGCAAGCCGTTTATAATTATTTTGTTTAGAAATTTTTTCAGCCTCGGCCATTAATTTCTTCCCAATTCCCTTATGCTGGCTTTCTTCAGAAACTTCCCCTAATTTTAAAGCCTGTCCATAAACATGAAGTTCACGAACAATTGCTAATTTATTCTCAATAAGTCTCAATCTTAAAAGTCCAAATAAGACATTATCTTCATTTACCATTTCTAAAAAAAATTCTTTTCCTTCTGAAGCTTCATATTCAGATATATTTAATTTAAGATTAGCATTTAAATCCTCTTTAAATCCAACTTCCCGAGAACGAATTTCCTTTAAATTTTTATTTTTTAATTCCCCTTGTAAATCTCCCCTCATGGAAGTTGATGCAGCTTCAATCTTCATTTTATCTTTTGGAATTTCACGCATAACCCTCATAACTCTACAATAGTTAGGAATATTTTCCATCATTTTAACAAGTAAATTTTTTATCTCTTCATTTGAATAAGGAATGTATCCAATCTTTTCATAATTATTCGCTAAAGGGGATGATTCAACGATCTGGCAGGGATAAAGTTTTAATTGATCTGGTTTAAAAAGAGAATCAGAAAAAAGCAACTTAAACTTTTCTAAATCGTTTTTTTTATTTGAATAAGGTAAGCCCGGCATAATATGATAACCTACTTTAAATCCCGCATCTTTCAAACGTTTAGTAGAATCAATAACATCTTGAACCCTATGCCCTCTATTTATTTTTTTATAAACTTCGTCATCTAAAATTTGAACTCCTAATTCAACTCGAGTGCACCCAAACTCCAATAACCTCTCAATGTCTGAGGGCGAACAATTATCGGGTCTGTTCTCTATACACAAAGCTACAACACGATGCTTAGCAGTTTCATTAATTTTCTTTGCTTCTTCTAAGTTATCGGAATTTTTTCCATTCAGACTATCATAAATACTTTTTACATATTCGTACTGAAAATCAAGAGGATATTGCAAAAAAGTTCCTCCAATAATTATAACTTCTAATTTTTCTGTTGGGTGCCCCATTCCTTCTAAAGCATCAAGTCTAGCCTCAACTTGTTTTCTAATATCATAATTCAAAGCAGCAGCACGCATTATAGCCGGACTTTTATCAGTATAACTTTGAGGCACACTTTCTCCTCCCGGGCAATAAATACAAGTTCCGTGATTGCACTTCTTTGGAGGAAGTACTACACTAAGTGGGGTGATTCCTGATTTTGACCTAACTGGTTTTTTAATTTTCTTTTCCATTAAACAATCAAAAACCAAATCCTTTTAATTCTTCCTTTCCCATTAAAAACATGGAAAATCAAGAAGAAGTTTGGAATAAAATTGCCCCAGAATGGCATGAATATAAAAAAATTCCATCTGAGTCTTCAAAAAAATTCTTAGAAGAACAAGAAGGGAACATTCTTGATTTAGGCTCTGGTTCTGGAAGACATCTAACAAAAATAAAAAATGGAAAAATGTTTCTTCAAGACTTTTCAAAAGAAATGTTAAAGTTGGCTGAAAAAAAAGCAAAAGAACAAAAAATAAAAATTGAAACTATTCATTCTCCTGCAAATATAATTCCAAAACCAGATGAATTTTTCGACGGGGCTATTTCAATTTCAGCACTTCACTGCATTCAAGAAGAAAAAAATAGAATTAAATCTATACAAGAATTATATCGGGTACTAAAAAAAGGAGCGAAAGTTTATATCGGAGTATGGAACGAAAACTCAAAACGGTTTAACAAAAAAAAAGGAAAAGAGCATTTGATTGGTTGGACAGATAAGGGAGAAAGATATTACTATTTATATAATGAAGAAGAAATTCACAACCAATTTAAAAGAGCTGGTTTCAAAATTATTTCAACTCACAACTCCGAAATGATGATCAATTTTATAGCTCAGAAATAATTATCATTTCAATGATTCTCTTCGGAGGCAATTCTGAGAATCATCGTTCAGCACTTTGAGGAGATTCAAAAAGAACCAGCAGGTTCTTTTTATAATGATGATCAATTTTATAGCTCAGAAATAATGTTACCATGTAATAGTAACAATTATAAAGGATAAATTCTTCTAAAGTACATGGGAAAAATAGTAGAATTAGAATATAAAAGAATAATTCCAACACAGGATGAGATACATGACCAATATGTAGTTACTTTTGTTAGAAGTTATCTTAGAAACCCCCAAGACCCAATAATTCCAATAAAAAGAACTTTAGAAGGAGATCTTTTACTAGATGGACATCATTGTGCTGCTTCAATGGAATTAATATCTAAACTAACGGGGGCTAAAATTTATGGATGGATTGCAGAAAATGAGGAAGACTTAATAGAAAATCTCCCAGAAATGTTTCATCAACACCCTCACACGATAAATGAAAAAAACAGAAATATTCAAAAAAGATTTAACCTAAAACCATCGAAATCTTGCCAACAGCTCGGAGATCTTAGAAAAAAATATTCATTTATGGAATCTCCAAAAAAATTAGTTGATTTTTCTTTAAATCATCCAGAAATGGAATTAAATAATTATAGAGATTAACCTCCTTTTTTCAAAATCTTAAACATGTCTAAAAAAGATTTTTTTTCAAAACTTACAATTTTATCTTCGTTAATATTTATGTTAACTTTTAACATTCCCAAATTAGATATAAAAACAGTTGTAATTAAATAATCAATTCCTTCTTGCCTTTGCAAACTAAAAAGAAGCCTTTGAACATTACCCTTAATCTTTTGTTTTTCCATTTCTTTCTGGATCATCTTATCATATTTATTAAGATCAAAATCATAATTTAATCCTATTCCTTCGGGTATTTTCTTATCAAAATTTTCAACATTAAGAAATTCGATTGATCCGCTTAATTTAAAAGAATACATTTTTGGTTCTTTAGAAGGAATAAAAAAATCTATGTGGGCCAAATTTTTATTTGAATCTTCTTTATCTAAGACGAAAAATCCTGAACAAGGATAGGCCTCCGGAAAATCTTTTAAAAATTTTTTATACTCCTTAGAATTAATTAGCTTTTCATAATAAAATTGAAATTTCATAAAAATTAAAAAGAGAGATAGTTTATAAATTTTTAACTTAGAAAATTTTCTCCTAAAAAAATATCTCCAGGAAAATATTTTTGAATAAAACTTTCACCAGATTTGTACGCTAAAACTTCTTGCTCCAATAATATTCTCCCAAGATCCCTTATATCATCCAGAGGCATATCCTCACTTAAAATATCTTTGTAAACGTCACAAGGTTTTCTTCCCAAAAGAATTAAATTTTCAGCATTTGCAAAATAAGATATTTGCAAAGCAATTTTATCAAAAGAGTGAACTCTTTTAGATATTTTATTCTTTCCAGCAAGATAAAAACTCTCATTACATCTTAATCTTATTTTTTCTAAATCTTTAATTGGTTCTCCTTTTAAGATCTTTGAAATTGCAAAAAAATAAGGTCCAAAAAAATTATTTTTCATCCAAAAAGTTAAAAAAAGAATTATTTAAAAAAATTATTATTTTAAAAAAATTACTTTCGACTCTCTATTTCAGATTTTAAAATAGATACAAATTCCTCAAGATCAAAATCATATATTTCTTTTTCATCTCTTCTCTTTACAGCTATTTTTTTGTTCTTAACTTCTTTATCTCCAATAGTCACAATATAATTAAATCTTTCAATAGAGGCATCTCTAACTTTTTTCCCTATTTTTTCATCTCTTAAATCTAATTCAACTCTGAATCCTTTCGAACATAATTCTTTCCTTAGGAATTCTGCATAGTCTTTAGCTTTATCACTAGTAGTTAAAATTTTTATCTGGTTAGGGGAAATCCACAAAGGAAATTTTCCGTTACAATTTTCAGTTATTATTCCGATAAATCTTTCAAGTGAGCCATAAATAGCTCTGTGGAGCATAACTGGTCTATTTTCTTGTCCTTTTTCATCTAAATAAACAAGGTTAAATCTTCTAGGCAGAGACATATCAAATTGAATTGTTGAACACTGCCAAGTTCTTCCAAGCGAATCTTCTAAATGATAATCTATTTTAGCTCCATAAAAAGCTCCTTCTCCTTCGTTAACTTTATATTTTATTTTTTTCTTTTTCAAAACCTTTTCCAAAGTTTTTTCCGCAAAATCCCATTCCTTATCTGTTCCTATTCTAACTTCTGGACGAGTTGAAAGTTCAATATGATGTATCTTTAAACCAAACTTTTCTAAAATTTCTTTAGTTAAATCCATAATTTTTGAAACTTCCTCTTCAGCTTGATCTTGAGTGCAAAAAACGTGAGCATCATCTTGAGTAAATTGAATCACTCTGAATAAACCAGATAAAACTCCCGAAAGTTCAACTCTATGAACAATCCCAAGTTCTGCCATCTTTAAAGGAAGATCTCTATAAGATTTTTCCGAGCTTTTATACACCAACATTCCTCCTGGACAATTCATGGGTTTAACTAAAAAATCCCTATTTTCATACTTCGTTTTAAAATTATTTTCAGAATATTTTGACCAATGACCAGAAACTTCCCACAACTTTCTATCCATTATTTGAGGCGTGGAAATTTCTTCATATCCTTCTCTCTTATGCAACTCTCTCCAATATTCTATAAGTTTGTTTTTTATATGTAATCCCTTGTCATGCCAAAAAACCATTCCGGGAGCAACTGAATTGAAACTCCACAAATCCATTTTTCTTCCAATTATCCTATGATCGTTTTCTGCCAATTTAGAAGTATCCAATTTAGACTTTGAAATTTCACCTAAAATTCTCTTTATTTCATTTTCTTTCAAATCTTCTATTGCTTCCCCTCCGCTTGAAATTATCTCTTTACTTAATTCAGATAAGGGATGCCCCTTAACCTTTAACTCAAAACTTTTATAATATCCAAAGGGAGCCCTAAAAACACTGAACCCTTCTTTTCTTAAAATTTTTTCAGATTCTACCAAAATTTCTATTGCAATTGAAGCCGAACCTAAGCTACTAGAAAGATGAGCATAGGGATAAAGAACGACATTCTTAGCTCCAACCTGAGAAAATATCTTTTTTATGTTATCCACATATTCCTTAACATTTTTCAAAGAATCTCCTTTTTCAATTGCGGTCATGACAACCAAAGCTTCTTCTACTCTTTGTTTAGCCAATTCTTTTTCTGATAAATCCTCAATTGATTTCAAAGCTTTCTTCAATCCTTGCCATTCAATATAGTCCACATGAAGATTCAAAGTTTTCATAAAAAAGAGACGAAGCCGTGTTTTATAAAATTATTTAATAATAAAATTCCAAAAAACCGCAAAACATCGACGAAAGATTTATAAATCTCCTAATATAAAAAAGTACGCGAATGAAAAATTCACAATTTTGTAAAAAAAATGAGAAAAAAACGACTATTAGCAATAATAGAAACAGATAAAGTTAATTGCTTAGTTGGAACTTTCCCAAAAATTCTAGATCAATTTTTAATTAAAAATTTCAAAAAAGCAATTAATTAAAAATTTAGAAAAGGGTAAAGATATCACTAAAAAGTGATAAAAAATAGAAAGATATATAAACTTTTCAAGTTTAGTAATAACATGATCCCTCTTGAATTAAAAAAAGAGATTGAAAAAACCTCAAAAAATCAAAATGAAAGATTACAATCCATTAAAAAATATAGTGAAAAGTCAAGGCTTAAAGAAAGTTCTAGCAACGCTTTTCATTGCATCTGCACTTAGTTTTCCATTAAATAAAAATTCTATTTCGGCTTCAAAAAGTCCGTATGAAAATACAATTACAATTCAGAACGAGAGAAGAATTAATAACATCATTTCAAAAATAAGAACAAAAACTTTAGAAGATTTAACTATTGAAATTGGAATAAATCAAAGTAAAATTCCTCTTCAACCCAAATTAGGATACATCCCCTCTGAGCAATGTAGTAGATATGCGAAAGAAGCTTCTAAATTAAACTACGGAACAAAATGGCCCTCTTCAAAAGCAATGGCCCCAAAACACAAGGGAAAATGGCAAAATACGGGAGACGCTTGGAATTTGCAATATTTTTCTCCAACAGAGAGTATTCCCCAAGAAAACCCATATAGAAAATTAGATTCCCTATCTATAGTTGGAAACCTAAAACCCGGAATGCTAGTTTTAGTCCATAATCCCAAAAGCAAATGGAATAAAAGAAAGGACTTAATGGGAAATCCCATAGAAACTTCTCATGCAATCTTGTATGTTGGGAGAAATAAAAATGGAGAAATGCAATACCAACATCAATGGGGCTCAAAAAGAATGCAAATTGATCATGAATGGATGCTGTCAAAAAAATTAATTCCAAAAAAGATAGTTAAAGGATACACTCCAATAAAAATGGAAGATTTAGAAAATCTATCGGATTTACTTCCAAAAAATTCTTCAATATACAAAACCCTAATTTCACAAGAACCCCACAAATATTTATAAAGAATTTTTTACTCTATTTATATAGAGGTAAAAAATGAAAAAAGAATTTGCAATAATTTTTTGTTTAATTTTTATAATTTCATTAGGATCTGCTTCAATTTATCTTGAAAAAAATCCTTCAGAAATTTATAACTTGGGAGATCAAATAGAATTAACCCTAATAATTTCTCCAGAAACAGATTTTAATGAAGCAGTTTCGGTTTACCTTGAGTGCTTAAACAAAGAAACAGAAATTTACAAACAATTTATATCTACAAATACAGAAACAAGAAGACAAATAATAATTCCTTTAATAAAAAGTTTTGTTGGAGATTCTCTAGGAGAATGTAAGATCTCTTATGAAATTTCAAACAAAAGAGAAAGCATTTCTTCAAATTTTAAAATATCTGATAAGATAAATTTAAAAATAAATTCAAAAACAGATATTAATCCAGGAGAAGAATTCAAAATCTCTGGAAGTGCAATAAAAGAAAATAATCAAAAAGCAAATGGAATAATTGAAATCATTTTTCCCTTCGAAGAGGAAATTATTCATTCTGCTGAGATAAAAGAAGGGGAATTTGAATTAAAAATAACTCTTCCTGAAAATACAAAAGCAGGATATAAAAATATCCAATTAGAAGCATATGAGACAGATAAAAATCTTTTAAAAACAAACAAAGGAAGTCAACCTTCCCAAATATTCATTAATCAAATTCCAAAAAATTTGGAGATAAACTTAGAAAAAAACAAAATATTCCCTGGAGAATCTTTACAAGGAAGAATAATTCTTAGAGATCAAACAGGAGAAAAAATGGATTCTTATGCTTATATTGCAATAAAAGATGAAAAAAATGAAATTATTGAAAAAATAGAAAAATCTACTGGATTAGATTTCCTCTTTAAAACAGAGTATTATACTCCTGCAAATATATGGACTATTTCTGCTTATTCTCAAGAATTAATTAGCACAACGCAATTTGAAATTTTAGAAAAAAAAGCCATAGAAACGTCAATAATAAATTCGACACTTATTGTAAGAAATATTGGAAATACAATATATAAGGAGAGCCTAGAAATTAAAATAGGAGAATCAATTAAAAAAATTAATCTTAATCTTCCTGTAAAAGGAGAACAAAAATATAAGCTTTCAGCTCCAAATGGAGAGTATGAAATTGAATTAGAAGGAAATATTCAAAAAACATTTTTAACTGGAAACTCAATAAGAATAAAAGAAGAAGGTAAATTAAATCTAAATCCAATTTCAATTATTTCTTGGGCATTCGTAATAATAGTTTTAATTTTCTTTTGCATTTTAATCTTTAGAAAAAATAGAAAAAAATCCTTTTTTGCTAGAATGATAAAGGGAAAAAATACTTCAAAAAAAGTCCAACCCGAAATAATCGCAAAATCAGAATCTCCTAGTATATCTGAAAATGTTGAACTAACTCTCTCAATAACTGGAGTTAAACAAGATTCTTCAATTGGATGCATATCTTTAAAAAATTATGAGGAAATTAAATCAGGTAAAGGATTTGTAAAAGAAAACTTAGAATATATAAAAAAGATTGTTGAACAAAGTAAAGGATTTTTATACCAAAATAAACAGAGCATCTTTTTTATATATTCTCCTGCTATAACAAAAACTTTCAAAAATGAACTTACTGCAGTAAAAATTGCAAGAAACATTAAAGAATATTTAGATGAACATAACCGAAAGTTTAAACAAAAAATAGATTTTGGAATAGGGGTTGGTAAAGGAGCATTAATTGTGAATCCTGAAAGAGGAAATATCAAATTTATGAGTATGGGTTCGGTTTTAATAAATGTAAAAAAAATGTCTAATTCTTCTCAGGGAGAAATTTTAATTTCAGAAGAGATAAAAAATCCTTTAATGAATTCAATTAGATCTGAATTAAAAGGAGAATATTACATGCTAAAGGAAATAAAAGAAGAAAAAAAAGACCACTCTAAATTTATAACTGGGTTTATCGAAAGACAAAAAAAGGAATTGAACAAGAAATAAAAATACATAAAGTTTAAATAAGATTTCTAACTTATCCAATAATGGAAAAAGACATCGGTAAATTACCAAAAAACGAAACAACAGAAATTGTTTTAAGAATCGATGACTTTGGTGGTAGAAGAGGATTCACAATTAGAGAATTCGTTACTTCTGAAAAATACACTGGTTTTACTAAAGCCGGCGTAAGAATTTTGGCAAAAGATTTTCCAAAGTTCAAAAAAATGGTTAACTCCATTTCAGAAGAAGAAATGAAAGATGATGTATCTGAACAAGAAACATTAGATAAATCTCTAAGCAATAATGAAGAACTTCCAGATTACTAAAAGTCAAAAAAACTAATTCTTTTTTTTATTTTTTAAAAAAGATTTTTAAAATCAAAAGATTTAAAAATAATTATGAATATATATTCATAATTACAATGGAAGGAATTAAAAATGCCAAATAAAGATGGTACTGACCCTTTAGGAAAAGGACCTAAAACTGGAAAACAAAGAGGAACTTGTAGCGAAACTGAACTTAAAAAAAATCCAAAAGCCTTTCAAAAAAAATGTAGAAAATATAGATGCTGCATTAAAGAATAAAATGTCCAGACCAAGAAAATTTAGGAAAGTTTTATCTAATCCTAAGGTAAGTTATTTTAAACCAGCAGGAATTAAAAAAAAATTTTTGGAAGAGATATTATTAAATCTAGATGAATTTGAAGCTATTAATTTAATTGATCTAAAAGATATATCACAAGAGAATGCAGCAGAAAAAATGAAAATTTCTCAATCTACTTTATCTAGAATTTTGAAATCTGCAAGAAGTAAAATTTCAGATTCAATAATCAATGGTAAAGCAATAAAAATCCCTCAAGAAAATCAAAAGATTTAAAATGAAAAAAACCCTTTATTGAAAATGAAAAAACAGGTGAAAAATAAATTAATCTTTGCAGGAATAATCTTATTGATACTTTTATTTTTAATTCTCCCCCTAAAAAAACATCCTGTAACCTCAGAAGAAATTGCAAAATGTATTGGAGAAAATTCAATATTATATACTCAAATAGGTTGTCATGCCTGCGAAGTTCAAGAAGATATGTTTGGAGAAAATAAAAAATTCTTAAAAAAAATAGATTGTTTTTACGAACCTCAAAAATGTGCGGAAATAACTGGAACCCCTACTTGGAATATAAAAGGTAAAGAATATGTGGGTGTACAATCAATTGAAAAATTAAAGGAGTTAACTAATTGTTGATGGTACTTGGATTAGAAGGAACTTCAGAAATAGGAAGAATTTCTTTACTTGCATTAGCAGATTCAGTTAATCCTTGTGCGATAGCCGTATTAACAATGGTTTTGGTTTCAATTTTAACTGAAAATCCCAAAAACAAAATAAGAGTTTTACATGCAGGTTTAATGTTTTCCTTAGCCATATTTATAAGTTATTTATTTTATGGGGTAATTATGATTCAATTTTTTAAAGTTTTTTCAATTTTTTTGAGAACAAATGCTGTTTATATTTACAAGGCACTTGCATTATTGGCAATTGGAATAGGTATTCTGAATGTAAAAGATTTTTTTAACTATAAAAAAGGGAGTTTTATGACAGAAATGCCTTTATTTATGAGACCTAAAGTTAAAAGAATAACTCAAAAAATAACTTCCCCTCTCGGAGCATTTATGATTGGATTTATTGTTACTTTATTTCTCCTCCCTTGTACAATGGGGCCATATATTATTGCTTCGGGATTACTTTCAGGCATGCCTTTTTTTGGAGCTATGATGTGGTTAATGTATTATAATTTAATCTTCATTTTACCTATGATAATAATTACCCTAATAGTTTATTTTGGATTTAAAAAAGTTGAAGAAGTTTCGGGATGGAAGGAAAAGAACATTAAAAAATTACATTTAATTGCAGGAATTCTACTTATAATTGTAGGTATCTTAATTTTTAAAGGATGGATTTAGTTTTCTTTCTTAACCAGATAGCTAATATTTAAGGGAATATCGTATCCCCTGTATTCAAATCTCTTAGGGATAAAACTTTCAAGATTTTTTTTAGTTTTATCTGAAAAGTATGTTTCTTGAGAGAAGATTCTTACTAACAAATAAAAGTTATACCCTTCTCCTTTAACAGCTAAATCCCATTCACAACCTAACTTTGAAACCTTCTTAGAAAATTTCTTTAAAAGTGCCTCTTTAGCCATTTCTAAAACAAGAAAATTATCTTTATTTTTAACAAAATCCATAAAAAAATAAAGAAGTTATATTATATATTTTTATCTATTTAGTAATTAGGCATTAAATCATTGTGCCCAAATTGAAAAAGAGCATCAAACTTCATTTTTTTTATTTCCAAAGGAAAATCGCAAGCTCCAAAACAATCTCCAAACCAAATAAAGAATTCTGCTTGAACTTTTTCTTCAAAATAATCCACTATAGAAAGTGCATAAGGCTTTAATCCATCTGCAAATTGAAACAAAATCCTCTTTGAATTGTTTTTCCTTATTTCTTCCAAAACTTTAGAAAAATCGAGAGAATAATAATTTTCTAAGTCTTTTAAAGTTCTTTTCATAAAAAAAACAAGACCGATAAGATTATAAAACTTTTTAAGCTAAGTTCCCCAAAATTCATTATGGAAAAAATAAGACAGCCAATAATAACTGTTTGCGGCCATGTTGATCACGGAAAAACTTCAATACTAGATTGCCTTAGAAATTCCTGCGTTCAAGAAGGGGAAGCTGGAGGAATCACCCAAAAAATTTCATTCACTTCTTATCCCCTAAATCAATTAAAAATGGCTTGTCCACTTATAACTAGCTCAGGTATAAATCTGAACATTCCAGGATTTTTATTAATAGATACTCCCGGACATGCAGCATTTACTAATTTAAGAAAAAGAGGAGGAGCTCTAGCGGATTTAGCGGTTTTAGTTATAGATATTTCAGAAGGAATAAAACCTCAAACTGCAGAAGTTATACAGATTCTAAAATTAAATAAAACCCCTTTTGTAATCGCTCTAAATAAAATAGATAAAATCTCAGGATGGAAAAAAATGGATGAAAACTTAAGAGATTCAATAGATTTACAACCTGAAAGAACAAAACAACAATTTCAAGAAAAATATATGACTTTAATGGGATCTCTTAATTCTTATGGACTAGACTCGGATTTATTTTTTAACATAGATGACTTTACAAAAAAAATAGCTTTAGTCCCAACTTCTGCACATACTCTAGAGGGTATACCTGAATTAATAATGGTTCTTTGCGGATTAAGTCAAAAATTTTTAACCAAAAGATTAACTTTGGGGAAAGAGCCTAAAGGAGTTATGTTAGAGGTAAAAAAAGAAAAAAATAATTCTTATGTGGAAGCCATACTTTATGATGGAGAATTAAATAAAATTGATGAAATTGCAATTGCAAATTTTGATGGAGAACCAATAATATCAAAAATAAGGATTCTAGAAGAAATTCTTCCATTATGCCCAAAGTTCAAGACAAAAGAGAAGGTTCTTGCTGCAACGGGGATACGTATGCAATTAGTTGAAAAAGAGGAAATTCTCCCCGGAATGCCATTTACTTTATTCAAAAATAATAGAGAAGAAATAAAAGAACAATTCAAAAAAGATATTGGAGAATCTATAAGAACAGAAAAATACGGGATTATTGCAAAAGCCGATTCTTTAGGGAGTTTAGAAGCTCTAATGGTTTTATTAGAACAGAAAAATATTCCGGTAGTAAAAGCAGGCATAGGGAACATAAATAAAACAGATATGATCTCTGGAAAAGCCAATTTAGATATTAATGAACTAAATTCAGTAGTAATCGGATTTAACGTTGGAATTGAAGAAGATGCAAAAGAAATCTCTTCAAAAGTTAAAGTAATTACAAATGAAGTTGTATACAGATTAATAGAAGAACTTATAGAATGGAGACAAGAAAAACAAAAAGAAATAGAAAAAAAGAAACTTATGGGTCTTTCAACAATTTGCAAATTAGAAATATTACACCAATATGTTTTTAGAAACACTAAACCGACAATATTTGGTGCAAAAATATTGGGAGGAAAACTAACTTCTGGGCTAAGTTTAATTGATGAAAATGATGAAAAAGTGGGAAATGTAAAAAACATTCAATCAGAAAATAAATCTGTACAAGAAGCTATTGAGGGTAAGGAAGTTGCTATTTCTATTCCAACTCAAAATTATGAGAGACATCTTAAATTAAAAAAATATCTTTACACTGATCTAGGAGAATCTCAATTTAGAGATTTCAAAAAAAACAAGGATTTACTAACTGGAAATGAAATGCAAATTTTAAAAGAAATTTCTGAGATAAAGAGAGAAGAAAATCCCGAATGGGGATTATAGAAATACTTAAAAACTCTCTTAGCCTAAAAAAACTCATGACAAGTTCATTAGATCAAAATATAGATAAAGAAAATCAATTAAATGATAAAGGAAATAGTATCGAATCTCATTATGCATTAATGAAAAATACTTCAATTCCTACTCAAACAATTCCCAAAATTTCAGAAAAAAAACCCCAAGAATATTTTTCCTTACAAGGATATGAACATTGGGTTGGTTAACTATTTTTTATTTAATCTATCTCTAAGCACTTTTCTTTTTTTCCACTTTTTATAGAAAAAATAACCTACGATTCCAATAATAATAATCCAAACTAGATATGTCCAAACACTTTTCTTGCCCGCTTCCGATTGAAGATTTCCTTCAAAATAACTAGAATCAAAAGTTACAAATTTTTCCACTGTTCTTCTAACATTAATTTCATCATTATAATGTAATAAGACTTTTATTTGACCATTGGAAGGTTTGGCTTCAAAATTTGCAGTTATATATTCTTTAGAATCAACATCTCCCACTATATTGATTGGAGAATTTTTTACTTGAATACTTTCTTGTTTAGGAATTTCAAGAGTCAAAGCATAAATATCAGAACTACCTATATTTAAAATTTCAAAAGTAATTGTCCTTGTTACAGGGTTATAATTCTTTATGTGTATTTCAAAATCTACTTCAGTATCTTTAACTCTTAAATTAAAAGATTCTTGAACTCTTACTGAAGAACCTTTAATGCTGTAACTTACCTCAATGGGATTGTTTCCATCCAATGCATTTTCGTCAACTCTTACTCTATAGGGGGCTAAAAAGAAAGAACCATAATCTTTAGAATAAACTCCAGAAGAAATTCTATTTTTGGAATTAAATCCAGGATCAAAAATAAGAGGATAATTTTCTAAAAGTTCAAATTCAATCTCTCCGCATTGAGGATTACTTATTCCGCCTATTTGAAAAACAATTTTCACATACTCTCCTGGATTTGCAGGATATGGATCTTGATTAATCATAGAAACTTCCAGATTACAAGCTTCAGCAAGTACATTCGACATTCCAAAGAAAAATATTCCTAATGCAAAAAAAATTAATAACTCTCTTTTCATAAACTATCTAGATAATTTTTGTTTTTAAATGTTTTGTGGAATGAGCTAAAAATTTACATTCTTCTCTAAATAATTATTCATACCTTAAAGCATCAACTGTATTTATTTTTGAAGCCCTTATCGCTGGAAGAACTCCAGAAATAGCTCCAGTCAAAGTTGCAAATAAAATACATCCTAAAAACAATTCCCACGTGAAAGATGGACTTAAAAAACTATAACCTAAATCTACAAGAATCTTTTTTCCTATTGAGCTAAGAATCCATCCAAAAAAAACTCCAAGAATTCCTGCAACAAATCCCAATAGAGAAGATTCAAATAAAAATATAGAAAAAATTTCGGAATTACGTGCTCCAATTGCCTTCAAGACCCCTATTTCTTTATATCTTTCAAGTACTGAAGTAATCATAGTATTTGCAGTATTTATTGCTGAAACCAAAACAGATATAAGAGCAATTAAAATCACAAAGCCCACAATAATATTTAAGACACTTGAAAAAGTTTCAATTAATTCTTCAAAAGATTGAACAAAAAAATCCTCCTTCCCTTTTTCCAAATTCCTAGATTTTCTTAAATTTCTTTCTATGTCATTTATAGATTCTTTCATACTTTCAATTTCAACAACTGCAACTATTTCTGCATAAGATTCTATTTCTGGATAAAGAGATTCAAAATAAGAATTACTTACATAGATTTGAGAATCATCTTGTGGATTCCCCACTTTTTCTAAAAAACCAACAACTCTAATTTTTTCCCCCTCTATTTCAATAAGATCATTTATTTCTAATCTTTTAGAAAAAATTTCTCCATCAACTTTATAATTATAACCCATAATTGCAACTCCTTTTTCTCCAGGATTTAAAACTCTTCCTTCATTAATTCCTATGTTAAACATTTCAAGAACAAATGTCTTTTTAGGATCATAAGAAATTAAAAATGAATAAATTCTTTCACTTCCCTTTTCTATTTCAACCGTTTTAACATAAAGTCCAGTAGCATCTTTAACTCCAGAAGATTTCAAAACTGCTTTAACATCTTTTTCATCAAGAACAAAAGAGGTATCTAATCCAAAATTACTTCCTTTAGCAGTAATTAAAATTTTATCTGCAGAAGATCCTGTAGAAACTTCTTCAACATAATTATAAAGCCCCAAACCAAAACTAATGAAAACAAAAATTGTTGCTATTCCCACAAAAATAGAAAAAATAGTAAGAAAACTTCTTCCTTTTCTATGTTTAAGGTTATTAAAAGTGTATCGTACTGATTCTTTGTTTATCATAATTTTTTCTCCATTTTTAACTTTATTTTATTTTGTTTTTTAACAAAACCAACAACTTCAAATCCAAGTTTTTTA
>CALJLT010000037.1 GCA_937982425.1 uncultured archaeon
TATCAGTTTTGAGTTTCAATCCCTATCCGAACAGGAAGGGATTTTTTTTAGTAAACTTGCTCATTCACTCCTTTAGAAATAGTTTCAATCCCTATCCGAACAGGAAGGGATTTTTTTTTAACACGAGGAAAACAATGAACAAAGACATGAGTTTCAATCCCTATCCGAACAGGAAGGGATTTTTTTAAACCTACCTTTGAATAGTTTGGTTCGACCTAGTTTAAGGTTTCAATCCCTATCCGAACAGGAAGGGATTTTTTTCTCCAATTAATATCCGTTTGCCAAAAAATTGGGAGTTTCAATCCCTATCCGAACAGGAAGGGATTTTTTTATTATTTTTTCTAGGATTAATAGTTACGGTTTATGTTTCAATCCCTATCCGAACAGGAAGGGATTTTTTTGTTAAAATCCAATTAGAATTAAAGATGAGAATTATAGTTTCAATCCCTATCCGAACAGGAAGGGATTTTTTTTTAAAGTTAAAAGGAGATAGTGTTTTGGTTCGGGTTTCAATCCCTATCCGAACAGGAAGGGATTTTTTTATATGGATCAAACCAAGAAATAGGGTGGGACACACGCGTTTCAATCCCTATCCGAACAGGAAGGGATTTTTTTAAAATGAGAGAACCAATAATCAGTCAAAGTCCAGTTTCAATCCCTATCCGAACAGGAAGGGATTTTTTTTGAAAGACAATAACCGAATGTTATTGCGGATATTGGGTTTCAATCCCTATCCGAACAGGAAGGGATTTTTTTTTACAAAAAAGCATATCAAAGATTTTTACGCAAGTTTCAATCCCTATCCGAACAGGAAGGGATTTTTTTGAAGAAAATTGAGGAGTAATCCTACAGGCAAGACCTGTTTCAATCCCTATCCGAACAGGAAGGGATTTTTTTAAATGACCATGGAAAACATCGCAAACTTTATTAGATTTGTTTCAATCCCTATCCGAACAGGAAGGGATTTTTTTAAATGACCATGGAAAACATCGCAAACTTTATTAGATTTGTTTCAATCCCTATCCGAACAGGAAGGGATTTTTTTTTAATATAAAAAAATGAAATGTAAAATTTGCGAAGTTTCAATCCCTATCCGAACAGGAAGGGATTTTTTTTTATATAGATGGCAATAATAAAATATTAAATAGTTTCAATCCCTATCCGAACAGGAAGGGATTTTTTTGACTAGAGAAGGAGGAATAATCCTACAGGCAAGGTTTCAATCCCTATCCGAACAGGAAGGGATTTTTTTGCGACTATCTTGTTATTATGAAGGCCACTTGGATGGACCAGTTTCAATCCCTATCCGAACAGGAAGGGATTTTTTTTTATCGAAAATGACCTATTAAACTATATTAGGAGTTTCAATCCCTATCCGAACAGGAAGGGATTTTTTTCAGAAAAGCAAATGAAAGAGTTCTATTCTAAGAGTTTCAATCCCTATCCGAACAGGAAGGGATTTTTTTTAAGAAAAATATCAATAATATATTTTTCACAAGTTTCAATCCCTATCCGAACAGGAAGGGATTTTTTTAAAATAAATTATTCGATTGGTTGTGTGTGATTAGTTTCAATCCCTATCCGAACAGGAAGGGATTTTTTTAGTAATGTAATTCACCAATAGATATTTTTTTATCTTGTTTCAATCCCTATCCGAACAGGAAGGGATTTTTTTTTGTCAGGTTTCCAAATAATCCTAAATTATCCAAGTTTCAATCCCTATCCGAACAGGAAGGGATTTTTTTTTTCAATCTCATCATTTTATTTTTTAAAAAAGTTTCAATCCCTATCCGAACAGGAAGGGATTTTTTTTGTAGATGACGATCATAGATGGATGTTAGAGAGTTTCAATCCCTATCCGAACAGGAAGGGATTTTTTTAAAATAGCAAATTGCAATTACCCAAAGAAATAAATGTTTCAATCCCTATCCGAACAGGAAGGGATTTTTTTTTATCAAGCAAATTTTAAACAACCTAAACCAAAAAAGTTTCAATCCCTATCCGAACAGGAAGGGATTTTTTTTTATCGCCTCTGTTACTTCGTTGGTAAACAGGTTTCAATCCCTATCCGAACAGGAAGGGATTTTTTTATAAAAGGGAGCAAGCAATGGAAAAAGCAAAAGAAAGTTTCAATCCCTATCCGAACAGGAAGGGATTTTTTTTAAAATAAAAATTATTTAGTTGCTTTCGCCTTTGCTTGTTTCAATCCCTATCCGAACAGGAAGGGATTTTTTTTCAAAATAGAACGTATAATCAATAAATTCCTCCGTTTCAATCCCTATCCGAACAGGAAGGGATTTTTTTCATTCACCATTGACGCAAACGGCAAAATTCAAGAAAGTTTCAATCCCTATCCGAACAGGAAGGGATTTTTTTAGCGTCTTTGAGAGTCCTTTATTGTTAATGTACTTCATAACAATATGCGAGGCAACAAGCAAATTATGATAAATCTTACTCATCAGTAACATTAAAAATAAACTATCCTTTATCGATCGATATTTTTAGATGCGAGAAAAAAAATCAAAATACAACAAAAGATTCTCTCAATTCTATTTTACCAGATCCTATAATTTCCACTTGAGTCAAACACCTTTCACATATTTTATAAAACCTTATCGAATCAGTTTCATTCTTCATTCTGTCATCTTGCATAACATTATTCAGTTGCGAATAGATATCCAACTTATCCTTTTCGTCCAAATCACATTCAAAAACAGATTTCTGGACTCTATTGCCATATCCTTCCAAAATCTCAGTAATTTTTCTACGTTTTTTATTTGATTCTATGTCATAACTAATTACTATCAGCATTATTATCCTCTATTATCTAAAACCAAAAGGCACATATGGCAAATCTTGCTTCAAAGCCATTTTCAATCTACTAGCTTGTTTATAAAACACAGAAATAAAATCAGTTTTTCTATTTTCATAATCAATCTTGGTCTGTATTCTTTTTTCATAAAAATAAATAAATTTTCTCAAAACTTCGGGCTTCATCAAAACCAGTCTATTTTCTGAAGTAGATTCAACAAAATCTTCCATACTTATTTTTTCTGATTCAATTAAATAAATAACCAAATTATCTACAATAATTGTACGAAACTCTTCCATCAAATCAAGAACCAAAGCTGGATTGTTTCTTATTGATTCATGTACTAGACCAATAAACGGATCTAAACCATTTGTCTCGATAGCCGTCATGACACTAGAAGCCAACAAAGTATATCCGAAACTCAATAAACTATTTGCCGGATCCTTTGGCGGACGACTGCTTCTACACTGGAAAGCAAAACCATAAGGCAAACACTTGCCCAAACCTTGAAAATAATATTTAGCAACCATCCCTTCATAACCTCTCAACTTTTGAATGCTATCAACATTCAAGCACATACTTTTTATCGCCAATATTTGCTGAATATACAAATCCAATTGATAACTATGCAACCTCCTCAATCTATACAGCATCGACAAATGATTTTTTATTTTTCCATAAACAATCTGCTTTGCTATCTTCAATCTCCTTTGATTGTCGAAATACACACGATATTGCGACAGCCTAGCTTCAATATTTCTATGTTGTAATTTTTGAATAGTCCCCAAGTATCTTCCCCGGGGAGATATCAAATAAATTGGTATATCATACTTGAGGCATGCACGAGCTACTGACACTTCAATCGGAATCTCACAAAAAACCTGAATAGAATTCACACATTCAATAGGATATTTTTGTAACAAATCATCATCTTTGAGAATAATTTTTCTACCCTTATAATACAACTCAGCTCGTCTTCGAGTTATATAAATATTAGTTTTCAAATTAACCCTCTACAAAAATTTAAAATTTTATTACCTGTCCAAAACCCATAGTTGTTTTTGCTCCCACCCCTCCAAACTTGGAAAATTCAGCCAAAGCATTTGCATATTTTATAAACAACAAATCATCTGATTTTATTTCAAAATACACACTACCCACAAAACCAATTTGCATGCCACCACGAAGAGGCAATACCTTTGTAGATAAATCATGATAACGACAAATTCTAATACTTTTTTCCAAAGATAGCTTGGGAGATAATTCTCCAATCACCAAATCAAATTTCTTTTTTAAACTACCAAACACCAATTCCGGTAATGGCAAAATTATATTATTTTTACCAGCCCGAAAAGTAGTGGGTGACAAAAATTTCAAACCTATAACTCGATCACGATTTGACGATCTATTCCACAAATCTGCATTTTCAACAAAATCAGCCAGACAGTGATCGAGTTTGTTGGTGAATATTTTCTCAATTTTTAAAATATTTTTACCCAATGTTATTCTATCCAATTTGCGGTCAATCAATACCGACAAAACCCTTCCAAAAATTTTTTCATCGCAAATTGTCATCCTGATAAAATAAGGCTTTTTCGCCGTCAACAATAAACAATTGTCTTGTTTTTGAAAATTTCCCAATACCTGGGAAAGGGTAAATAGTTTTACCGCGTTTGGCTCATGCAACTCCACTGCCAATTCCGGTTGGATATTATTTATCAATTTCAAAATAGCACTATAAACAAAATGGCCTTGAGTACAAGGCATTAATACATCTTCAATCGGGCTAATTTGTAAAATTATGGAATAAAGCATGATTAAAAATCAGAAAATTCATGAAATAAATTATACTTATCAATCCTTAGATCACTTTCGTACTTCTTGTCATAATGCTTATTGTGACCATCAAAGATTTCTAATACCTGTAAGATATGTTTCTCTCCTTCAATTATCTCTTTCCAAATAATCCTTGTAGAGTCACCTGTTTTTTTAGCAACAAATGCTCTATCTAGCAATTCGGAATGTTTTGGTCCATATTTTGCATTAGGGATTGCTTTTTCTCGTTCATATTTTCTCAACCAATCCAAGTCAGCCACAATTCTTTTCTTGATTGTCGATGTTTTGTATTGTTCAAAAGCCACATTGGACAACTTCACTATCGTAGAAGCATAATTTAAATATTTATCAAACAACATTTCTCCAATAATTGAATACGTAATATCATCATTATCAATCTCAATCAATCCTCCATACATTTCTTCTAAATCATCTTTTGGTATTTTCAAATCACTAATTTTTTTTACATTATTTTTCTTTCCAATCAACCTAGACAAATCCTCTAAAAGATCGGAAGAGCGTCGTGTAGGGAAAGAGTGTAGATCTCGGTGGTC
>CALJLT010000038.1 GCA_937982425.1 uncultured archaeon
AGATCGTATTCGGTGACTGGAGTTCAGACGTGTGCTCTTCCGATCTTGTCGGCCAAAATTATATTTGAAGGAATTTCACACATAACATAAATTTCAAGTTCATTTTTGCCTCTCTTTAATCCTTGAGAAGCCATTATTTTTTGAACTCTAATACCTTCTTCGGGGGTTCTACAAAAAGGAATCATAATCTTTACATTTTTTAATCCAAACTCGTTTCTAACTTTTTTTAAAGCTTGACATTCTAATTCAAAAGCCTTTCTAAATTTAGGATTATAATATCTAGAGGCTCCTCTCCATCCAATCATTGGATTCTCTTCTTTAGGTTCATATAGATGTCCTCCAATTAAGTTTCTATATTCATTTGTTTTAAAATCTGAAGTTCTAACAATTACAGGATGAGGATAAAAAGCAGCCCCAATCATGGCTATTCCTTGGGCAAGTTTATCTATAAAGAATTGTTTTTTATTAGCATATCCTTCACTAATTTTGTTTATTTTATCTTTTAATTTTTTATCTTTTAATTTTTCAAAATCTATAAGTGCATTAGGATGAACTTTAATTTCAGAAGTTATAATAAATTCTTCTCGTGCCAATCCAACTCCATCTGTAGGTAAAAAACTATGTTCAAATGCTCTATCTGGAGTTCCAACATTAATCATTATTTTTGTTTTTGTTTGAGGTATTTTTTTCAAATCATGTTTTAAAATATGATATTTCAATATTCCTTTATGGGCGAATCCCGTTTCACCTTCTGCACAGTTTACAGTAATCAAATCCGAATTTTTTAATTTAATTGTCGCATTATCAGTTCCAACTATTGCAGGAATACCTAGTTCTCTAGAAACAATTGCAGCATGGCAAGTCCTCCCCCCTTTATCTGTAACAATTGCCGAAGCTATTTTCATGATAGGTTCCCAATCCGGATCGGTCATATCTGTAACTAAAACTTCTCCTTTCTTAAAAGAATGAATTTCAGAAACATCTTTTATGATTCTAACTTTACCAGAACCTATCTTTGATCCAACACTTTTTCCTTTAACAAGAATTTCACTTCTCTTTTCTAGAATATATTCTTCAAAGAAGTTTTGATCTTTTTGGCTTTCAACAGTTTCAGGTCTTGCTTGTACAATGTACAGTTTTCCATTTTTTCCATCTTTAGCCCATTCTATATCCATTGGTTTTTTATAATGTTCTTCAATTATCAAAGCCCATTGAGCGAGTTTTATAACTTCTTTATCATTAATTGAAAATGTTTTTCTTTGTTCTTCAGGGACAGAAATATTTTTTGTGGGTTCTGATTTCGATTTACTATAAATCATTCTTATTTTTTTATCCCCTATTTTTTTTGAGATTATCGAATTAAATCCTTTTTTAAGAGTGGGTTTATGGATGTAAAATTCATCTGGATTTACTTTTCCTTGAACAATATTTTCTCCTAAACCATAAATAGAGGTTACATATATAGCATCTTTAAATCCGGTTTCTGTATCTATCGAAAACATAACTCCTGATGAAGCCAAATCACTTCGAACCATTTTTTGTACACCTATGGACAAAGCAATATCAAAATGGTCGAATCCTTTATCTTGCCTATAAGAAATAGCCCTATTTGTAAATAGAGATGAAAAACATTTTTTGCAAGATTCAATTAATTCCTTTTCTCCAGTTATATTAAGATAAGTATCCTGTTGTCCTGCAAAACTTGCATCTGGAAGATCTTCTGCAGTTGCCGAACTTCTAACCGCAACATCGCAATTCTTTCCATATTCAAAACATAATTTCTTGTAGTATTTCTTTATTTCTCTTTCTATTTGGGAAGGCATATTAGAATTTAAAATCAAATCTCTTATTTTTTCTCCTCGATTCATTAAATTTTTAGTATTGTGCGTGTCCAAATCAGAAAGGATATTTTTTATTTTATCTCTAAGATTATTTTCATCAATAAAAATGTTATACGCATGAGCAGTTACTGCAAAACCATTGGGAATTAGCACGCCTTTATTTTTTAGTTGTTGATACATTTCTCCAAGAGAAGCATTTTTTCCTCCAACCAAAGGAACGTCTTGAATTCTTAAATCCTTAAAAGGAATAACTAATCTTTCACCCCGATTCATAGAATAATATGTTAAATTGAATTTATAAAAGTTGTTTATCTTGGATTTAAAATTCCTTATTATATCCTACTACACCTAATAACCTCTTTTCATAAAATCATTTTAATTTAGGGTTTAAATAAATAACATAAAAATAAATAAAATTTAAGTAAACTTATTTTTTGTTTTCTTTTTTGTTTACTTTTTCCGAAAGCTTTCCTATCCTTACTGTTGCCCATACAGCAATAATTGTAACAACAACAGCATAAGTTAACATAGCTCCAATAGAGTCACTAGTTCCAAAAACTTTTAAGAAAATTGCTTGAATTGTACCATTCCACGCAAGAGCAGCAACAAGTCCAAAAGCAGCAGTCATCAAAGCAGCTATTTTTTCAATTACTTCTTTTTTCATTTTGCACCTCCTTTGATAATCCAAATAGGAATTTGAAGTTTAAATTTGTTTTCAAAAAAAGAAAATTTAATCCTTCATCTCAATCTTAATATTAACAGATTTTGGAACTCTCATCCTCATAATGTGGTGAAGAACTTTTTCGTTCGCTGGCAAATCAATTAATCTTTTATGAATTCTCATTTCAAAATTATCAAAAGTCGCAGTCCCATCCCCACACGGAGATTTTCTAGTAGTAATCTTTAATTTTTTAGTTGGCAAAGGAACAGGTCCAGATATAGTTATTCCAGATTTTTTAGCCAAATCTTTTATAGATTCACAAATATCGTTAAGCATTTGAATATTCGTGGAGTTAAGTTTAATTCTTACCTTTGGCATAAAGGATAATAATTATGTTGGTTTAAAAAGCTTTTTATACTTCTTTTAATATTGATTATTGAGGTGAAATATGAATTTATTTGTGCAATTTAGTTTAGTAATTTTAATAGTTTTATTAGTTTCGATAATTATGAGACTTTTAAGGCAGCCTTTAATCATAGGTTACATTATTTCAGGTATTTTAGCCGGTCCTTTTTTCCTTAATCTGGTTAGAGAGAGTGAAACAATTGCCCTCTTTTCGGAAATGGGAATTGCATTCCTTTTATTTATAGTTGGATTGCATCTTTCTCCAAAGGTTATTAAGGAAGTTGGAAAAGTTTCGCTAGTAACGGGATTGGGACAAATAATTTTCACTTCTGTTTTGGGATACTCTCTTGGAATTTTATTGGGTTTCCCCCCTTTAACAGCAATTTACATTGCAATTGCATTGACTTTTTCTTCCACAATTATAATTATGAAATTATTATCTGATAAAGATGCTCTTGAAAAATTATATGGTAAAATATCAATAGGTTTTTTGCTTGTTCAGGATTTAGTTGCAATTATAATTCTTATAATAGTTTCTTCTCTTGCTTCTGGAAGTGCGGATTCAGGAAATGTACTTGCACTAACTCTCGCTAAAGGTGTTCTCTTGATAGGGGTTTTGTTCCCGCTAAGTAAATATGTTCTTCCTAAAATGAGCAATTTTATTGCAAAGTCCCAAGAATTTTTATTCCTATTCGCTGTTGCTTGGGGATTTGGGCTCTCTTTATTATTTGTTTATGCCGGATTTTCTATTGAAGTTGGAGCTTTAATTGCGGGAATTATGCTCTCTATGACTCCTTATAGTTACGAAATTAGCTCAAAACTTAAACCTTTAAGAGATTTCTTTTTAATTTCGTTTTTTATAATACTTGGAAGCCAGATGGTGTTTACAGATTTCTCTTCTTTAGCACTGCCAGCATTCGTGTTCACACTTTTAATAATAATAGGGAATCCCTTAATAGTCATGATTTTAATGGGGTTATTCGGGTATACTAAAAAATCCGGATTTATGTGCGGATTAACTGTTGCACAAATAGGAGAATTTTCCCTGATATTTATGGCGTTAGGAGTTAAACTGGGATACATCTCAAAAGAAATAATGTCTTTTATAACTCTTATAAGTCTGCTCACAATTTTTGGTTGTACTTACTTGATATTGTATTCGGATAGAATATTCAATAAATTTTCAAATTTCCTTTCAATTTTTGAAAAAAGAAAAATAAAAGAAAGAGAAATTCCAAAAAAGAAATATAGTTATGTGCTTCTTGGATATAATAGAATTGGATTTTCAATAATAAAATCTTTTTCAAAAATAAAGAAAAATTTCTTAGTGGTAGATTATGATCTAAATGTAGTTAGAAATTTAAATAAGTTAGGAATAGATGCCATTTATGGAGATGTTGATGATTCAGAATTATTAGAAGATTTAGAAATATCCAAAGCATCTTTAGTTGTTTCAACTATTCCCGAGATAGATACAAACCACTTAATACTAGATGTATTAAAAAGAAATAAGTCCAATGCTACTGTTCTCTTAACAGCAAGGCAAATAGAAGATGCAATAGGATTATATAATTCGGGAGCAGACTATGTAATTCTTCCCCATTTTTTAGGAGGGGAATACACTTCTAAATTAATAGAAAAAAATAGAGAAGATAAAGAAAAATATAAAATTGAAAAAAAGAAAGAATTAGAAAATCTTAAAGAGAGGTTAAAACAAGGGCATAAACATCCCAGGGTTGAAAAAGGATAAAATGAAAAAAAGAAATTATTTAATAAAAGTTAGGCGTTCTAGAAAATCTTTTTTGGGGTATTACCTTATGATTTTAATAGTAATGGGATTATTATTCCATTTATATAGAATTGGGGACAATCCAAATAAATTAGCTTTAAACTCATCTATAATTTTCATATTTCTAATTTTAATTTATATTGAATATACTCGTTTAAAAGATTGGTGGGCAATCACAGAAGGAAGTATTGTTCAAAGTCAAGGTTTATTAAACAAAAACATAAGAGAGATAGATTTTTCTTCAATTTCAGATTTAGATTTAGATCAAACTTTTTCTAAAAGAATTTTAAATTATGGAAACATTAATGTTAGACTTTTTCTTAACGAAACATCTATAAAGATTCCCAACATAAATAAACCAGAGATCTTCATTGAAGAGCTTCAAGGATTAATATCTGGAAGTAGGAGAAAAGGTAATGGAATTAGGAAGGTATAATAATGAACATTTACATTTTGCCCATAGAAGAAAAGTTAAAAGAGAAATATTCTTTTTCGTTTTTTTCACTTTTGTAATTGGAATAATTTTGCTCTCTAGTTTTTATGGAGAAAGTTTTTTGACAGGAAAAGTTATTGGAAAAATTTCTCAAGAAGAATTGATAGATTTTCAAGCATTATTATCGGTGCCAGATTTAAGTTTAGAAGGAAATTATGATGAAGTTATGGTTACATTAGGGATGGGTCAGGACATCTATATAGATAACAAAAGGATCTCCTTGACAGAATTTGAAAATAAAATAATTTTTTTTAATTTTAATGGAAAAATTAATCTAAACAAGTCCGGTGTTTTAAATTTAGAAGGGAAATCTTCTGAAATAAAAATAAATAACATTCCAATAAATTCAAGAAAAAATAGATCCCTAAAAGTGTCAATTCCTCAAAATCCCCCATATAAATCTTTTGAAATTAAGGAAGAGGTTTACATAAAAGAAATAGATTTTGAATCTTCAGGAAAATTAAATTTGGACAAAGATACTTTAAACCTCAATTCAGAGAGAATAAAAATAAAAAATTATCAGGGAAGTTTGAAATTAGAAAATTCTAGAATGAATTTAAATGGAAAAGTTGAAATGGTTGAAATACACGGAAATTTTAGTAAAATTTCTTTATCTAAGTTATAATTTAATCTTCTTCTTCAATATAAGGAGGAATTATTCCTGTTGCCTGAAAAAATAAATCTAATATTCTTAAAATTAATTCTATAGCTAAAACAAAACCCATATAATAAAGAATATTTCCGAATAAAGAAGGAATAGAACTAATTTGTTCAAGCACTCTTCCAAAATTAAAAGCAGTGTATTGAGTTATAAAGACTCCTAAAAGAGAAAAAGGTAAAAGTTTGGCCAAATCTCTGGATAAATCTTCTTTATAATAGGCAGTCATTCTTATTGCAGTAACTACTGTAGCTGAGATTAAAATAATTATGCTAACAGGGATGTTGTCTGTTAAAATTATCAGGAATATAGTTAAAACACCAAACCAAATAAAAACAAGTAGGGGGAGAATAATTACATATTCCAAAACATTTAATATTGAAGAGAAAAATTTCTCGCTCGATGAATCTCCTACTCTTCTACTTAAATTTAATTCTAATATATTCTTTTTAGCTATAAATCTATAAAATTTCCATATGAGGATAGCATATATAAAAATAACCAATGAAATCATAAAAAAATTGATAAAACTTTTAACCCAAAATGGAAGTGAACTTAAAAAAGAATTATAAGCTTCACCCATTAATATAAAAAATTCCATAAAATACATTAGTTAAACACATTTTTAAGCTTTGCCAAAATTTAAATAGTTTATTGGCATTTTCATTAAATGATTGACATAAATCTAATAAGGGAAAAACCGGAATTAGTTAAAGAAAATATAAAGAAGAAATTTCAAAATAATAAATTAATTTTAGTAGATCAAGTTTTAGAATTAGATACAAAATGGAGAAAAATTAAATTCGAGGAAGATAAGCTTCGTTCAGATAGAAATAAAATTTCGAAACAAGATCGGAAGAGCACACGTCTGAACTCCAGTAACCGAATACGATCTCGTAT
>CALJLT010000039.1 GCA_937982425.1 uncultured archaeon
AGATCGTATTCGGTGACTGGAGTTCAGACGTGTGCTCTTCCGATCTAATAAAATTTCGAAACAAATTAATGAATTACTAAAAATAAAGGATAAAAAAAAGTCGGAAATTCTAATAAAACAGGCAAAAGACATTCCTCAAAAAATAGAGAAATTAGAATCGAAAAGAAAAGTTTTAGAAGAAGAGATTAAAAAAATTATGTATAAAATTCCGAATATAATTCATCCTTCAGTACCAATAGGAAAAGATAGTTCTGAAAATGTTGAAATAAAAAAATACGGAAAACAAATTATCCCAGAATATAAAATATTTAATCATGCTGAATTAGCAGAAAAATTAAAAGGAGCCGATTTTGATAGTGCTAGAAAGAATTCTGGAAATGGTTTTTATTACCTAAAAGGAGACATTTCAAAACTCCATTCAGCCGTACTAATTTATGCTAGAGATTTTATGATTGAAAAGGGATTTGAATTAATAGTTCCTCCTTATATGATTAGAAGTTCAGTAGTTGAAGGAGTTATGAGTTTTGAAGAAAAAGATGCTATGATGTATAAAATAGAAGGAGAGGATCTTTATTTAATTGGAACTTCAGAACATTCTTTAATAGGAATGTTTAAAGATAAAAAATTAAATGGCAAAGAGCTTCCCTATAGGTTAACGGCTTATTCTCCATGTTTTAGGAAAGAAGGCGGAGCACATGGATTAGAAGAAAAAGGATTTTACAGGGTGCATCAGTTTGAAAAACAAGAGATGGTGGTTATATGTGAACCCGAAGAAAGTTACAAATGGTACCATAAAATGATAGATGCAAGTGTAGAATTTTTTAGAAGTTTAGATATTCCGGTAAGAATCTTAGAATGCTGTTCTGGAGATTTAGGAGATTTAAAAACAAAAAGTGCAGATATTGAAGCTTGGAGTCCTAGGCAAAAAAAATATTGGGAAGCTGGTTCTTGTACTAATATGGAAGAAGCTCAAGCAAGAAGATTAGGAATAAAATATGAAAAGAATGGAGAAATTAAATTTGCCCACACATTAAACAACACAGTTGTTGCTTCCCCCCGTGCTTTAATTGCCCTTTTAGAAAATAACCAAAATAAAGATGGTTCAATAAATATCCCTCTTGCTCTTCAACCCTATATGGGAGGAAAAAAGAAAATAGGGTTATAAAATGAGTTCTTTAAAGAAATGCAATATTTTTTCAGTTCTTTTCAGTTAATGGGCTTCTTTTTAAATTAGAATTCATTTTTTTATTAATGGAAATTAAAAAAGAAGCTTTAAGATTGCACAGTGAAAAGAAAGGCAAGATAGAGATAATAAGTAAAGTTAAAATACAAGATAAAAAAGATTTATCTCTAGCATATAGTCCCGGGGTAGCTGAGCCTTGCTTAGAAATAAAAAATAATCCAGAAAAGGTTTATGATTACACTTCTAAAGGAAACTTAATTGCCGTTATTAGTGATGGCTCAGCTGTTTTAGGTTTGGGAAATATTGGACCAGAAGCTTCTCTGCCAGTAATGGAAGGAAAAGCAATTCTTTTTAAAGAGTTCGCAAATATCGACGCCTTTCCTTTAATTTTAAATACCCAGAATGTAGAGGAAATTATCAAAACAATAAAAATTATCTCAAAGGGATTTTCGGGAATAAATTTAGAAGACATTTCTGCTCCAAGATGTTTTGAAATAGAAGAAAGATTAAACAAAGAATTAGATATTCCGGTTTTTCACGACGATCAACACGGAACAGCAATAGTTGTTTTAGCTGGATTAATAAATTCTTTAAAAATTGTAGAAAAGAAAGTTTCTGAAGTAAAAGTTGTAATAAATGGAGCAGGAGCAGCGGGAATAGCAATTTCTAAATTGTTAAATAAATATGGATTTAGAAATATAATTTTAGTTGACACTGAAGGAGCAATAAATAAATCTAGAATTAATTTAAATAAATACAAGCAAGAGATTAGTGAATTTAATTTAAAAGACGAATCGGGATCGTTGGAAAAAGTTATAAAAAATGCAGATGTTTTTATTGGAGTAAGTTTAGGGAATTTAGTTACAAGTTCTATGGTAAAAAGCATGAATAAAGATCCGATAATTTTTGCTTTGGCAAATCCTATTCCAGAAATAAGTCCAGATTTAGCTTTGAAAGCTGGAGCGAGAATTGTTGCAACTGGTCGCTCGGATTTTCCTAATCAAGTAAATAATGTTTTAGCCTTTCCAGGAGTGTTTAGGGGAATTTTAGATTCAAGAGTTAAAAAGATAAATGAAGAAATGAAAATTTCTGCCGCAGAAGCTTTAGCAAGTTTGATTAAAGATGAAGTAAGAGAAGATTATATTCTTCCAGATATTTTTGATAAACGGGTAGTTAAAGAAGTCAGCGAAGCAATTATAAAAACAATTAAATAGTGTTTTTACTAATTTAAATGATGGTCAAACCAAAAAGAAATGAAAAACTTAGCTTTTCTGAACAAGCTTTATTAGTCGGATTATTTCTTGCAGATATTCTTTTATTATTAAGTTTATTACATGTTTTTTTTGGATGGGTTGAAGGATTTATCAATTTATTTTTAATTTTATTCCAAGAATTTGGTTATGCTTTGAATTTTTTGGGAATTTTAATTGGAATAATCTGTGCATTTATTTTTGGATTTGTTTTTACTTACTGGTATTTATTAACTAAGAAATTTCTTGTTAGAGAGTAAGATTTAAAAAAGAGGTTTTTCTGTATAAATTATTGCCTCAGTTGTCCAATGGCTAAGACATCTGCCTGTCGCGCAGAAGACCCGGGTTCGATTCCCGGCTGGGGCGTACCATTTTTCCAAATTTTCAAAAACATTTATATACTTAAATTTTATTTCAATGTTATAGGGATTAAATATAAAAGAGGGGAGAATCTTAAAATTTAGTTTATCCAGTTCCTTTTCTTTTAATTTTAAACTAATCATTTTAAAATGCCGATTAAAAAGAAAATAAAAAAGAAAGAAACTAAATCTAATATTAGGGAAGAAGATACTTTTTTAGAAGTTAAAAAATTATCTAAGGAGGTTTCTCCACCTGAGTATATTCTTGAAGGAGATGTTGGTTTAGATTTAAGGGCAAACGAAAGTGTTAGTTTAATGCCTATGGAACAAAAAGCAGTAAAAACAGGACTAATAATAAAGATCCCAAAAGGACACGTAGGTTTAATAAGAGACAGAGCTGGAATTGTAAATAATATGAATGTTCACACGGCAGCAGGGACTTTTGATCCGGATTATAGGGGAGAAGTATCTATAATTTTAGTAAATTTGGGAGAAAGTGAAGTAGAAATTGAAAAAGGTATGAGAATTGCTCAGATGATTATTCTTCCAATAAGAAAAGTAAAAGTTAAATTAGTCGACACTTTATCTAAGACTGAAAGAGGAGAAAAAGGTTTTGGTTCTACCGGAATAAAGGAAAAATTAGAAGCCTTTAAAGAGCTAGACAGGAAAATAAAGAAATAAAAATTACTTCAATTTTTTAAAAATATAATCTATTCTCTCTTTTTTTAAATCTTTATGAATTGAAGGGAATATTTTTATCTTTTTTATTTTGATTCCGCAAAAGAATAATATTTTTCCTAAAGTTCTAATTTGGTCTATTTTACCTATACTCGAAGTATAAAATTTATTTCCTCCCGCAGTACAAAAAAATTGTGCACTTTTTCCTTTTAGAAGTTTCTTTGGTTTTCCATTTACATATTTAAATGCAAATCCAGGAATAAGTGTTCTTTCTAAAAAGGATTTTAATAAAGACGGCATTTCTCCCCACCAGAGCGGATAAAAGAAAACTAAATGATCCGCCCAATAAATATTTTTCTGAGCTTTTTTTAAGTCAGTTTCCAATTCTCTTGAATAAATATCTTCACTTATAAAATCAAATTTTAAATCCACTAATTTTAAAATTTTAACTTCGTGACCTTCTTTCTTCTTTAATTTAGCATAGTTTTCACTAAGTAATTCAGATAAATTTTTTTTTCTATAAGGATGTCCATTTATGATTAAAATTTTCATTATAAAAAATAAAAAGCCTATCTTTTAGAATAGGCCAATAATAAATAATTTGTTACCAAAATTAAATGCATAATAACTCTTGTCCAATCTCCCCAATGAGAGATAAATAGAGATACCAATAAAATAATTATTGGTGGGATTATGGAATACTTAATTTTCCAATTAGAAATTATTGCCAGTCCAAAAATTATCTCAGACAAAGCAAGAACCCATGCAAAAAACAAGGGAATTGGAAAACCAAATCCGTTAAGCATATTTGCAACTCCATTAGGAGTAAATACAAACATTTTGGTCAAACCAGGAATTAACATAACTAATCCAAGTAAAATTCGATTAGTAAACGAAATTTTGTTAATTAAATCTTTATTCATTTTTCCTCCTTTTTATTTTATAAAAAGTAATTCATATGAAAATTATTTCATATATAAATCTTTTGATTAAAAATTTATTAAAAATATTAAATAAAAAAATAAAAAATATAATTTGTTTCCAAAATTATTAGTATCTTCTACGGTTACCGTCTCTACTTCCGCTTCTATTGCTTCCGCCGCTACGATTTCCATAGCCTTGATTAAAACTTCTTCTTTGAGGTCTACTATCTGATTCTTCTCTTGGTTTTGCTTCAGAAACTTTTAAAGGTCTTCCTTCAAGTTCTTTTCCGTCCATTTCAGCTAGAGCTTTTTTAGCAGCTTCAACATCTGAAAAAGTAACAAATCCAAAACCTTTCGATCTATTAGAAAACTTATCTGAAATTATGCTTGCATCTTCAATATTTCCAAATTTCTCAAAAGCTTTTTTTAAAGTATCACTAGTAACACTAAAAGCTAGATTTCCTACATACAACTTCATCTTCCTTCCTCCCTTGCGCCTAACATTAAATTAGAAATTTTAGCTCCTTTTTAATGTTTTGGGTAGTGCAAAATTTAAAGATTTTAGAATTTTTTGATAGCTTAATCTTCTTCAATATCGGCTTCTTCTTCTATTTCATCCTCAGGAGTAACAAGTTCCATAATTTCTCCCTCTTCAATAATTTCTTTCTCTAATTCTATTTCTTCTTCTATTTTTTGAGGATCTTCCATTTTAGGAGCCTTAACTCTTTTAAGTGCTTCTTCTTTTCTTTTTGGAAGCGGCTGTCTAATTGAAATGGGTAAAACATTAGAATTAAACTCTATTTCTGCAATCTTCAAGGCATCATAATTTATTCTTTCTAAATCTTCTTGAGAAATTTTAATCAAAAGAGGAGCATTCATTGCAATCTGCAATGCCCTTGCACCCAAGATTCTTGCCCTTTCATATTTGGTAAATTTTTGTTCCATATTAAAAGTTAGTGTTTTTTATTTTAAAAGCTTTCTAAAAGTATTTTTGTAACTCTTTTAGTGTCTTTTTTGAAACTTCATTAGCTATTTCAAAAACTTTTTTCATTTCATCTATTGAAAGCGATTCTGAATTACTTTTTTGAACAGAAGAGATTATTCCGTTAGAAATACCGATTGTAACACGAGTTTTACTTAAATCCTCTTCTTCTCTAGTCGGATCCACAAGGAAAGCATCTCCTACTTTATGAACACTAACAGGAATAGGAATTATGTCTGTAATAGGAATTGGTTTATTTGTTAATTCAAATACAATTTTATTTTGTTCTTCATCATACTTTGGAAGTTTAGCAATTTTTAAAGCAATAATTGCTCCAAGAGCTGCAGCATCCATCAAATTTCCCCCGTCATTAATTGAATAAACATCAACAAAAACTGTCCAAACCTTTTCTCCTTCTTTGATACAAAGTTTTTCAAAATCAATAAATCCGGATTCTCTCAATCCCCTATCAACAACCCTTCCCAATTCAATAGCTTCAAATTTAGGAGGGCCATTTTCAAATCTAGGAGAGCTCAGAGGTAATAACTCTGCTGTAACCATGAAATTTCCCTTGTTGGGAGAATCAGGATATGGTTCCCCAATTCCGAGCTTAACTCCAACAATAACTTCGGTTTCTCCAAGTTTAACTCGAACAGAACCTTCAGCTTTTTTACTTATCCCCTTTTCAACAATTATTTTTCTAAAATCCAAAGGCCCTCGACCATCAAATCTTTTTCCTTCTGATAAATATTTGGCAATCCTTTCTCCAGTTACTCTGTCTGTTGTTCTTACTTTATCTACCATTATTCTTCTTTAATACTCTCCTTTAATGCTTTCTTTTGAATTTCATAAATTTTTTGACAAGCTTCTTTAGCCATATCTATAGCTTCTTTAATTTGTTCAACTCCTATTTTTCCATCAAGTTGAAAATGAGTTATTTTTCCCGAAGAAGTCATAGATATTGGTATGTCCGTTGGGCCTTCCCCTTCATGATAATCTTCCTCTTCTTTAGTTAAATCAACTACAAGAGTTTTGTCTAATTTTCCGATAGATATAGAAGAGACCATGTCTTTCATAGGTATTCCAGCGTGGGCCAGAGCTAAAGCTGCAGCATTAATTCCTGCACATCTTGTTCCAGCATCAGCCTGAATTATATTTATAAAAACATCTACAACTTGGTTTGGAAATTTTTCTAACATTAAAACCGGTTCTAAAGCCCATTTAGTTATTTCTGAAATTTCCATACTTCTTCTATTAATTCCAGGTTTTATTCTATCTGAAACCGAAAAACTATTCATATTGTAAGTGCATCTAATCTGTCCAGTCGCTGGATCTTGTTGATGTTGAGGATGCATTTTCTTTGGACCATAAACAGCCGCGTAAGCAATTGTATCCCCGCTTCTGAACATAGCAGATCCATCTGCGTTAGGAATTATTCCAACTTTAGCTTCTGTAGATCTTAATTCTTTTAATCCTCTTCCGTCTGGTCTTGTAAATTTAGCTGTCATTTTTTATTCTCCTCCAACCATTTAGTAACTTCTTCAGTTAAACCCTCGATAAATGATTTTTGTGTAACGAATTCAATTGCCTTTTTTGCAAAAAGTTCCTTTTCAACATTTTCGCCTCTTATGTGAATAGCTCCGTTCTGCCCTATATTAATATCACAATCAGTTTCGTCTTTTATCAACTTAATCATGCTTCCTTCTTTTCCTATAACTCTTGGAACTTTGTTTGGATTAATATAAAAGATTATTCCTTCTTTTATTTTTCCTAATCCTCTACCCTTAACACTCAAATCAATTCCTCTTTTAGACATTGACCATATTTTTGCACAAACAACATCTCCAATTTCAAAGACTTCATCCATAGCATCTTTATTTACAAATCTTGGAACTTCATTCATCGATAAAAAAGCCGAATCACTTGCTCCTATGCTTATAAACCATCCAGCAGAATTAATATTTTCAACCTCTCCAATTACAGTATTTCCTCTTCTAGGTTGATAATTTCCTGAAAGAGGGATAACTTTGATCAAATTATTTTGTTCCTCAGCTAAACCAAATTTTAGTGCAAAAATCTTACCTTCTCGTTTTTCTGTTCCTTCTCCAGGCAAATAATCTTCTCCAGTCGCAATCTCTTCACCGGGAATTACTACTTTTCTATCCATTTTATTTAATTAAGCCAAATATCCCTTTATATATCTTTTTACTCTTTAACTTCTTCAGTTAAAGCAGATCCATGGGTCATAGAATTGAGTTTATCGTAGAAATCAAGAATTATTCCAGCTGGAACCGAAACTACAACTTCCAAACTACCATCAGATAGCCAATTTTCTCTTTCTTTGTACTGGCTAATAAGTCCATAGACCTTTCCTGTTTGTATAGCAGGGACTTTAATTTTAATTTTTTTAGTTTGAATCTTTATAGGAATTATTCTTGAAATGCTTTCCAAAATTTCTTTTATTTGATTTTCTACTGGAACATTTTTTATATTTGCATGAGATTCATGAAGTGCATTTTTTATTCTCTCAGAAGAAATAGGATTTCCGGTTTGAGGGTCTAAAGCATTCTTAGATAAGAAATCAACAACTTGTTTAATTTTTCTTTCTTTTTCTTCATCTCTATGTTCTTGATCAACCAAAACTTCCCCTTCCTTTACAATAATTTTTCCAATTTCCAATACATTATTTGTTTTAAAAGCCAATTCTAAATCATTTTTAGAAGCAACGTTTCCTTTTTTTATGTCTGAAAAGATCTTATCTCCTTCTACATCCATATAATCACTCAACCCTTTTTTAAATTTAAGAGCTACATCTAAATTAACTAATATCTCAAAATCTAGTCCGCTTTTTCTAATACGTGCAAGAGTCATTCCCGAGGGAATTTCAAATTTAGCTCTTTCTTGTTGGTGGCTCATTTTAATTTTTCAATTTCTTTACCATCTAATCTTTTTATTTGAGGTTTATCACTTAGCATATAGGCCAGTTCAAGTCTTTCTAAGTTAAACTTGTCCCCTTGAATTTTTTTCATTATTTCAATTGCTAGTTGAACTCCCTTAGAAACGCTCAATTCTTTTTTGTATTTTTCTCTTAAAATTTCTTTGGCTTTAGAGTCATTTTCTCCTATAGCATTTGCAAAATATTCAAAGTAATTTCCAGTTATATCACTTGTAAATAATCTGGGTTTAGAATTCTGTATTCCAGCCAAAATCAAAGAAACCCCAAATGGCCTCGCTCCCCCATATTGAGTAAATTGTTGTTTTATGTTAGCCACTTCCTTTATTACTGTCTCAACTTCAATTTCGGAATCATAAGTTAATCTGCTTTGTTGAGAAAGAAGTCTAGCTTTATCAATCAAAACCCTAGCATCTGAAATTATTCCGGCAACGCTAAGAATTAAATGAGAGTCTATTTCATAGATTTTTTGGGCAGATTCTGGAACAATTAATTTATCTTCATTTCTTTTATCTGCTAATATAAACACTCCATCAGAACAGACCATTGCAATACTTAGACTTCCTAATCTAACAGTTTTTTCCGCATACTCCACTTGTAATAAATGACCTTCTGGAGAGAACATAGTTGCTGTTCTGTCATATCCCATTTGTTGGTGTTGAATATCTACCGGCATTTCCATTTTCTATTTTAGAACGTAATTTAATTATAAAAAGTTTAGGTTTGGTTCTTTTAAAAGGTTTTCTAATTATTTTAGATAAAATTTTCCAATTCTTCAACACTTTTTATTTTGAACATTTTTTCTCTAAGTTTTCTTGATTCCCTATCTCCTTTTGTAAATTGCATGGCCTGAAATTTTATTAAACGAAAAGGTAGCTTGTATTTTTTAGCAAGATTAAAATAATTCTTAAAATTCCGGGAAAATTTTTTGCCTAAGATAGAAGAAAAGATTTCTGGATGTCCAATTGCCGAACGGCCAATCATAACATAATCAAATTTATCAAGAAATTTCGTATAATTTTTTTCATTCACATTTCCAGAATAAATAACTGGAATATTTGATTCTAATTTAAGTTTTAAGGCCCATTCTAAATCCGGCTCTCCAGAATAACCTTGAATTCGTGTTCGAGGATGAATTGCAATCCAGTCGCAATATTTTTCTGCAATTTTTAAAAAATCGTAATAAAGAGGTGATTTACGAATTTTAATACTAAGAGGTTTATGGGTACAAGAGCGCATTAATTTAACAATTTTTTCAACTGTTTTTAGATCAGTTAAATATGCACCATAACCTTGGGCTTTGGCAGTTTTTGCTGGGCAACCTAAATTAAAATCCCAACCCGAAACTTTTGAATCATATTTTTTCATAAATTTTTCAATACCTTCTGTAGAAGTTGCAAAAATCTGAAGAATTGGTTTATCATCGAGTTGTTGTTCGCGAGGATCTAATGGAGAAGTTAAGGAAGTCCAAGTCAAACCAGCTCCAGATTTTTTACATAACAAACGAAATGCAATATCATTAACTTCTTCCATTGGTGCAAGAAAGATTTTATTTTTTATTTTGGGTATCATTTTCTAAAGAAACTAAGCAATACACTTAAAAAAGTAGTTACAATAACAATCCATCCGACGATTTTTGAAACAAAATTTCCCCCTAAAAAAGAAGGTAAAGTCAACGGACCATTTATCATGGCATACCCAACCGAAAGAGAAACTAAAACTCCTGAAATCCATGCAACAAACATGAGCAACCTTTCAAATAAAGGAGATTTTTGTTTTGTCATTTTATTTCATATTCCAGAAAGTATCAAAATACTTTCTATTTGTATCTGTTATATCTTTGTTTTCTATCTTTATAATTGTTATTGGATCTGTAAAAACAAATTGAACCGTCACATTTCCATAAAGGATTGTTGGCGTAGGAGGAATAAACCTTTTATCAATCGGTTTATATTTACCTCCTTTTATTTTAACAATATTTTCCCCCTTAGGATAAATTATTTTTTCCTTGACCCCCCGCCCTTCCAAGTAATCTAAAAAAATTTTAACTGCAGGAATATATTTTTCATCCGAAATAAAAGGAGTTATATCTCCAAAGGCATAATGCATTTCACCTTTTTTTATTATATCCATAAAAATTGTTTTAAGACCCTTAACTCCTTTAAGAATTTCAATCCGGGCATCTTCTTTCTTTTCATTTAGAGAGTTTAATTCAGGAATTATCTTTTCAAAATTTTCCTTCTTTTGCTCAAATTCTTGAAGGATTATTTCTGGTTTGGTAGCCAGGTAATATCGTTTGCCATTTTCTTCAAAATAACTCGCAAAACCTTTTTGCATGAGCCTTTCTAAAACGTCATAAATTGTTCTTCTTTCTATGGGAGTTTTTTTCATAAGGTCTACTATTAAAGTTTTTCCAATTCTAAGTAGTGCCAAGTAAATTTCTGCATCTTTTTCTTGCATACCAATTTCTAACAATTGTTTTTTCATAAAAAATTAAACAAAAACAAATTTATAAAAGTATGGGAGATAATTTCCCACATAATCTTAAATATTGTCTAATTGTTGCTATTGTACAATGAGAATAAAAGACGAATATAATGAATTTGAAGGAGAGTATGTAAAGATGTTTACTGCAGATGGGGCTTTTATAGGGAAGCTAAATAATTTAACCTATAACTCTTGCATACTAAACCCTTATTTAGAAGAAAAATTCGACTCTAATGGAAATAGAAGATTAGAATTGGAAAATCAAAATTTTGTTTATTCTTTAGGGTTTGTACATGGAATGAGGTTTTATCCAAAATCAAGTATAGATGGATTAATTACTACAGAAAATAATTTTTCCAATAAAAATGCATTTAAAGAGAGGGGAGAAGGAGGTAGAGAATAAGATGAAAGATAAAAAAACAAGTTTGGATTATTTTATGACTTCAGTTAATTCTGAATTAGGAGAAAATAACCTAAGGAGAGATTTAACTCCAGAAAAGAGAGATGAAGATGGAGGTTTTCCTTATTCAAGTAAGAAGGAAGAAATTGGCTTTCCAATAGCACACTATATTGGTGCTAGTTACAATTTTGAAGAGAAAGATTCAATTATACAAACAATTCTTGGTTTAGCAGGATACTTTGCAGTTGCACATAAAAATTTTGAAGATTTTTATGGTTCTCTTAAAGGAGGAAAAAGTGACACTCTTAGATTTAACAGTCTTGGTTTGGACAAAAGATTATTTAGATATATAGATGCAGGTAGCAAGGCATCTTCAAGAGATATAATTATTTGTCCCTTAGATTCAAATTACAAATCGAAAGGAGAATTTGATTTTGGAAAGATAGAGAGGGATAAAATTATGTTGGATTCTATAGAATTAGCTAGGAGATTAGAAAAAAATGGATTAAAAGGAAAAGTAGATTTAATCGTCTATGATTCTTCCTTAAAAAACCTTGCAGACTATAAATTCCGGGAATCGGAAGGAGATCTTGAAGGTGAAGAAAATATTGAATATATGAAATTGTTAAACCAAGTAGAAAAAAAGTATGGAATAGAATTTATAGAAAATAATGGATTGCCATTTCCATTCTTACTTTATGAATCTCTAAGAGGAAGAAATACAGATTTATTCAAAACAGATTAATTTTTTATTTTTTTTACATTTCCTCTAAAGCTTCTATTCCGAGCAAATCCAAACAAATTTTTAAAATTTTCTTAAAAGTGTAAACTAACCCCAATTTAAAATCTTCATTCTCATTTCCTATAATTTTTGAAGAATGATAAAATTCATTAAATATTTGAGAAAGTTCATATGCATATTTTGCAATAATACTTGGATTTAATTTATCATAAGCTTCATCTATTATTTTTTCAGCAAAAGCCATTTTAGCAATAAGGTCTTTATCTTTATCATTTATTTTTCCAACATTATTAAAATCATAATTTTTTTTAGCTTTTTTAAGGATAGAATTTGCCCGAGCATAACTATAAAGTAAGTATGGTCCAGTATCTCCTTCAAAGGAAATTGATTCTTTTGGATTAAAAATCATATTTTTTTTAGTGTCAACTTTTAAAAGCATATATTTTATTGCGGCAATTGTTATCTTTAAACTTCTTTTTTCTATTTCTTTTTTAGGAAGTTTATATCTCTCTTCTAAATCTTTTTTTACCATTTTTTGTATTTTCTCAATCAAATCATCAGCATCAACAACAGTACCTTCTCTTGATTTCATTTTTCCCTCGGGAAGTTCAACCATACCATAAGATAAATGTTTTAATTTGGAAATATCTGCAATTTTTAACATTTCTAAAATTTTAAATAGAGTTTCAAAATGGTGTTCTTGTTCATTACCCACAACATAAAGAGATTTATTCAATTTATATTCTTCAAATTTCTTCTTAGCTAAATAAATATCTTGCGTGATATAAACTGAAGTCCCATCTGAACGTAATAAAATTTTTTTACCTAATTTCTTTCCTAAATTAACCGAAACAGAATTATCTTTTTCTCTTTGAAAAACTCCTTTTTTAACTCCATCAAGGATTATATCTTTTCCTTCTTTATACAATTTACTCTCATAATAAATTTTATCGAAATTAACATTTAATTTTTTAAAAGTTTCTTGAAAACCTTCATAAGCCCAAGAGTTCATTTTTTTCCATAATTCTCTACTTTCTGAATCTCCTTCTTCCCATTTTTGTAATAATCGATGAGATTCTAATTCTAATTTAACATCTTTTTTTTCATTCTTATTGAATAATACATAGTAATGGCCTACAAAATGATCTCCTTTTTCATTTTTTTTGGGAATCTTATTTTTTCCATATTTTTTATAAGCAGCCATTGATTTACAAATATGTATTCCTCTATCATTGTAGAGATTTGCTCTTATTACTTTATTTCCTTTAAACTCTAGAATTCTTGAAATACTCTCTCCAATTGAGATATTTCTTAAATGCCCCAAATGTAAAGGTTTATTTGTGTTTGGAGAAGGAAATTCAACCATTATCTTTTCTGAATTTTTTGATTCAACTTTCTTCTTTTTTTCTTTATATTTTGAAATTAACATAAGGGCCAGATTTTTTTTATTTATAAAAAAATTAACATAAGGACCAACTGCTTGAATTTCTTCAAACTCTTCAGGAGGATTTCCAATTTCCTTTCTTATGTTTAAAGCTATTTGTTGAGGATTATTTTTTATTTCTTTAGCTACCAAGAAACAAGGAAACGCATAATCTCCCATTTCAGGATTAGAAGGAATTTCTATAATTTTTTCAATATTTTCTTCTTTCCAATCAACTTCTATTTTTTTCAAAGATTTTTTTAGAATTTCAACCGCTTTTTGTTTCATAAAAATATAAAGAGAAATTGGTTTAATAATATTGCTTTTACCAACTGCAAAATAATCCCAGTACTTTTCAGTCCTAAAAAACACTTATAAAGAATTATTCCTTTATTTCTTGATGAAAAAATACGACTTAATTATTATTGGAACGGGTCCTGCAGGATTATCGGCAGCAATCTACGCAGCGCGTTATAAAATAAACTGCTTATTAATTGGTCAAATTCCAGGAGGTATAGCCGGAACAGCGCACGATATTAGAAATTATCCTGGCTTTGAAAAAGTAACTGGTATGGAACTTATGAAGAGAACGATAGACCAAGTAAAAAAATTGGAAGTTCCAATAGTTCAAGATGCAGTGATTAATCTAAAAAAGAAAGGAAAAGAATTTGAAGTGGAAACACCAAACCAAAAATTTTTAGCTAAAAAATTAATAATTTCAACTGGAACTGAAAGAAGAAAATTAGGCCTAGAAAATGAAAATGAATTTGTTGGAAGAGGAATAAGTTATTGTGCAACTTGCGACGCTGGATTTTATAAGGATAAAGTAGCAGCTGTAATTGGAGGAGGAGACGCGGCTTTAACTGCAGCACTTCTTTTAGAAAAATTTGCAAAAAAAGTTTACATAATTTACAGAAAAAATAAATTCACAAAAGCTGAACCGGCTTGGGTAGATGATGTAAATGAAAAAAAGAAAATTGAAGTTCTCTTCAATTTAGAAGTAACTAAGATAATTGGAGATGAAAAAATAAAAGCAGTTAAATTAAATAATGGAAAAGAAATAAAATTAGACGGAATATTTATAGAGGTTGGAGCAACACCGAATGTAAAATTAGCAGAGGAACTAGGTTTGGAATTGGAAAATACCCAGATAATAGTAGATGCCCACCAAAGAACAAATATCCCCGGAGTTTTTGCTGCAGGTGATGTAACAAATCGACCATTCAAACAAATAATTTCTGGAGCCGGAGATGGTGCAACAGCTTGCTACACAGCATATAAGGAATTGGAAAAAGAGAAGGAAAGAAAGAAATAATTAATAAACTTCAAAACCATTCAATATTATATGAAAAAAAAGTTAAGAATTATTTTAATTATATTCCTTATTTTAATTTTACTTTTTATAATATTGGTTCTCATTCAAAGGATAAGACCTTCAATTGAAGAAAAAAACGAAGAATGTATTAGAGCAGGAGAATTTGCCAATTATTTGAATCCAACTGTACCTCAAAATATCTGTTGCGAGGGTTTAATTGAAATTTCTGGAGGAATAAATTATGAACCTTCTAATCCAAGTTCAAATGAGGAAGGATGCGTTTTCTTATTAGGAGCAGGAACGATTTGTTCAGATTGTGGAAATGGAAATTGTGAATCTTGGGAAAATAAATGCAATTGTCCTCAAGATTGTTAACCAAAAACTTATAAGAGAGAATTTCTAGTTAAAACTATAATGGAGGAATTAAAATGAACGAAAAGGACGATTTAGAAAAGGCATTAGAGGCCGGAAAAAAAGCTTCTAATGGAAAAGAAAAAGAAATTCCAAAAGAAGTAGAAATAGCATTTCACAATGGAGCTCTTCAAACTTTATCCGGAGAAAGGCACGGATTGATTCAAATGCTTCAACATGTGGAAGAAAGAATGCAGGCACATATGAAACGAATGCAAGAACTGGGAGTTAAGTTTGAGCAAAGAGAAGATCAAAAGAAATAATCAGATAGTTTTTTAAGCCAATTTACTTTATTTTTTTATCAATATCTCTTATGTGGGGGTGCTGGAGTGGTCAAACAGGCAGGACTTAAGATCCTGTGGCTTATGCCTACGCAGGTTCGAACCCTGTCCCTCACATTTTTAAAATTAAGGGTGAGAACCTAGGTTCGACGAGCAATTTTGAATTTATCAATGCGTAGCAGAATTCAAGATTAAGAGCAGCCCTGTCCCTCACATTTTTAAACTATTTTTTCTTTAAATTAAAAGGAGTTAGATTGCAGATAATTTAGATAAAATTTATATAGATTCTGAAGACTCAGATGTTTTAGTAGATAAAACTCCTCCTTCATTAGAAATCTTTTCCCCAACTGCAACGACCTATACGAGTACTATTCAACTATTAAATATTTCTGTAACAGATACTCATTTATCTAGTGTTTGGTATAATTGGAATGGAACGAATACCACTTATTCTTCAGCAACAAATATCTCTTTTTCAGAGGGTTCAAATACAATTTTTGTTTGGGCAAATGATTCTTTAGGAAATACAAATTCAAGTAATGTTAGTTTCATAATAACTATTCCTGAAGAGGATAATACTGGAGAGACCACTTCAAGTGGAGGAGGATATATACCTCAAATTTATTTTACAAATGAAAAACTTACAACAGAAGGAAACAATTTTAATTTAAGATATAACGATAAAATAAAATTTGTTATTCAGCAAAACAATCACACACTAACAATGCAGAATTTTAATTCTACTTCTGCGAAAGTTAAGATTGAATCCGATCCTTTGATTGTTTGGATTGAAAAAGATGTTTTATATGAATTTGATTTGAATAATAATTCGGTTAATGATCTAAGAGTTAAATATGAGGGGATAAATAACACTAAAGCAAGAGTATTTATTCAAGAAATTATTTTGCCTTCGGAAGAAAATTATGAAAAACCAAGTATAGAAAAAGATGTCGCTTATGAAAACAAAGAATTAACAAAATCCGCAAGAGAAAATTATTTATATTTGTTAGTAGCATTCGTAATTTTTATTTTAACTGGAATAAAACTTTTATTAACAAAAAAATCTAAAAATAAAAGAAATTAATTTTGTTGTAGCAAATAATCATAAGAAAATCCAGGAATTTTAAGGTATTTTCCCGTACATGGATACCTTAAGCTATAAGTTACATAAAGTTCAATTAATTCTTTTGCCAGCAATGTTTGTTCTGAAAATTTCTCTTTTTTTAAAAGAGAATCAATACTCTTTTCAAACCAGATTTTTCCCTCAGGATCATAAACGCAAAAGCAACTTTCATCAAGATGAATTCCCCAACCATTTTCATTAAAAAGATCTATCCTTTTTTCCAAATCTTCTCTAGAAAAATCACGCTCTTGTTTTTTATCCATATTAATTCATACTTTTCCAATAAATTTCTTTTATAGAAGGATTTATTATTGTCTCTTGAGGGAAAAGTTCTCCAGGATATCTTTTATGAAAAAAAGAATATAAATCCAAAACTTCTTTAGCTGTTTTCTGTTCTTCAAATAAAAAAACAAATCTTTGTTTTAAATAATCCAATCTATCATATGACCACTTCTTACCTCTGGGATCAATAACAACTAATTGAGAATCTTCAAAATAAGGAATCCAATTATTTTCTTCAAAAAAATCAAGTATTCTTTCTAACCTCTCCCTAAAGCTAATTTTCAGCATAAAACAAAAGCAAGATTTTAAACTTTAAATATTTTTATAAGATAAAGAATATACTTAATTTAATGAAAAAAATATTTTATTTTTTGATTCTAACTTTGTTATTTATAGTTGTAATAAATTATGGAGAGATAGATTCATACATAATAAAAAAATTAGAACCTTGTGAATATGGAAAAGTAGAAAGAATAGTAGATGGGGATACAGTAATAATTAACGGAACTTCAGTAAGATTATTAGGAATAAACACTCCTGAAAAAGGAGAAAAATATTATCAAGAAGCAAAATTATTTTTAGAAGAAAAAATTTTAGATAAGGAAGTCAAGTTATGTTTTTCAGGACAAAAAACAGATAAATATGGAAGAATTCTGGCTTATATTTTTTATCAAAATAAAAATATAAATTTAGAAAGTGTAAGAGAGGGTTATGCTAATTTTTATTTTCCATCTGGAAAAAAGGAATACTATTCAAATTTTAAGGAAGCCTGGGAAGAATGTTTAATTAATGAAAAAAATTTGTGCGAAAAATCTAAAAATCAGTGCATAGTTTTTCAAGATTTAACTATTGAACTACAAATTTTAAAATTAAAAAATACCTGTCCTGAATCTCAGGATTTAACTGGTTGGAGCATAAAAGACGAGGGAAGAAAAAAATACGTTTTACTTAAAACTATTTTAAGGCCAGAAGAAGAAATAATTATAACTAAAAAAGATTTTGGAGAAGATTATGTCTGGACTAAAACGGGAGATTCAGTTTTTGTAAGAGATGAAACCGGAAAATTAGTTTTATTTTATAATTTTTAAGAGATAAATTTAAAAATAGATTAAGTGTAAAATTTTTATGGAAGAATTAATTTATTTAGCAAACTTAGAAGGGAATATAGAGATTTTTTTCAAGGAAAGTTTATATCAATTTTTTAATAGCAGAAAAAATTATCCTAGGGATAGTCATGGTTTTACTCTATTAGACCACTATATTAAGGAATTTGTTAGGGGAGGAGAAAACATTTCAAAAGAAATAGGAAGATACAAATCTCTTTTAAGAGAGGAATCCCAAAATAAGGAAGACACTCCAAGATTAGATTTAGCTTCGATTTTGGAAGAGATGCAAAGAGGAATTAATAAATTAAACAAAAGTAGGGAAAACATAATTTTTTTTACAAAAAATACTGAAAGTATAAATAGATTAACCTCTAATTAATTCTAAAATTAGTTAAGCTTATATATGTTAGAAATCTCCTATTTTTGTAAGCTTGATCGGGAAGCTAGCCCCTTTCCATTTGCAAACGGGCTTATGGCAGATGACGGGTGTTGAGTGAGAAATGCGTAAGTTGAGTCTTCAAAGTTCTGCTGACGCTTTGTCCATTTCGATCCTACGTTTGTGAACCAGGTCAGGAGGGGGAACCCTAGCAGCCTTAATCATTTGTTTGGATGCTTAGTGGGTAGCAAAGTAGAGGAATTTTAAAGGTAGCTCGCTTATTATTTTCAAGCAAGACACCTGGCTTACATTTTAAAGAGGAAAATGAAAAACAAAAAAGCTCAATTTTATTTAGTTTCAGTACTAATTTTAGCAACTCTTTTTATTTCTTTCGTAAGCATTTCTAATTTTATAGGCAAAAAAAATTTATCTTTTTCCGATTTAACGAAAGAAATAGATATTGAAAGAAAAAATCTCTTAGATTATATAGTTTACAATAATTTAAGTCAAACGGATTCATATGAAAAAATGTTTAACTTTTCTAAAGAATATATAAGTTATTTAGGCCCAGAGAAAAATTCTTTTTTTATTTTTGGAAACACCCAAAATTTAACAATAATAGGAAATAAAACTGCAGACACCAATTTTTCATATAATGTAACCGGTTCAATTATAGAAGTAACAAATCAAGAGATTTCAATTTCTCTTTCAGGAGTAAATGAAGAAGTTTACTTCTATTTAGATAATTTTGAATATTCCAAAAAAATTTATCCCGGTCAAAACATTTATTATCTCATAAAATATAATTATAATAATGAGGTGTATATACTAAATGGATAAGAGGGGAGTTAGCGTAGTAGTTGGCTATGTTTTATTAATAACTTTTGGAATAATTATGGGGGTTATGGTTTATAGTTATCTCAAAACTTACGTACCCAGACAAGCTCTAGAATGCCCCGATTCAATTTCTATTTTTATAAAAGATTATAGTTGTAGTCTTGAAGAATTAAATTTCACTATAAAAAATAACGGAAAATTCAATTTAGCAGGATACTTTATTTATGCTTCCAACGATTCAACTGTAGAGGTTGCAACCCTTCCAATGGTTTCAAGATTAAGGGGAAATTTAAGTGATCCTTCTATGGCAATCGGAGATGGCTATGTAATTTTTAGTAAACATGATCAAATGGATTATATGATTCCAAAACATGAAGTCAAACAGTTTTACAATATCTCAAATCTAAATGTGGAATTTATCGAAATTATTCCGGTTCGTTTTCAGAAATTTGAAGGAAGTCCAAAATTAGTTAGTTGCGGTAAAGCAAAAATAAGGGAGGAAATCATTTGTACTAACTAACCATTAAATTTTAAAAGGTTAGAGATTTATTAATTAAATGAAAAGAAGAGGGATATCTCCTGTTATTGCTACGGTTTTGTTAATTGCTATTACTCTTGTTATGGCACTTATTGTTTTCTTGTGGTTTAGAGGAATTAATCAAGAAGCAATAACTAAATTTGATAAAAATGTAAAATTAGTTTGCGAAGAGATCTCTTTTAGTGCAACTCGTTCTGGAACTACAGTTTATGTAACGAATACCGGAAATTTTGCAATTTACAAAATGAAAGCAAAAATATCTTCTTCTAGCAGTCATTCAACTATTGATATTCCAGGTTGGCCTGAAACAGGATTAAATCAAGGAGAAGTTTATTCTGGATCTATTACTGGATTGGGCACAAATGATAGATTAACTCTAATTCCTGTTCTTTTAGGAAAGACTGAAAAAGGAAATAAAGCTTATACGTGCGAAGAAAGATATGGTTTAGATGTTTTTTAAAATGAAGTTCAAAAAAGGGCTAAGTCAGGTTGTCTCGGTTACTTTATTAATTTTATTGACAATTGTAATGGTGGGTATTCTCTGGACAACGTTGGACCAATTTATTTTAGAAAAACTAAGAGGAACATCTGATTGTTATGGAATACAAGGAAAGGTTATCTTAGATAATTCAAAAACTTGTTATAATTCTTCTTCACAAAACATGAGTGTCTATTTAGAATTAAAAGAGATAGAACCTAATTTCGTATTAATTTCAATAAGTTCAGAGACGGAATCCAAGGTATATAAAATCTATAATGAATCAAGAGAAGTTGAAGGAGTTTATTCTGGAAATTTAAATTCAATCTCTTTACCTTCTAAAGAAGGAGGTAAATTATACATAATTTCTGATATAAATTATTTGCCAGAAAAGATAACAATTTCTCCAAATATAAACGGAAAACAATGTGAAGCAACAGATTCAATATCTTCAATTCAATTTTGTTAATCATTAACTATTTAAATTAAAAAAAATTAATTATATTGTAGATTATAGTTTAAATTAACATGGTGAAAAAAAGAGGGCAGGTTTGGATAGAGACGGTTACATACACTCTTGTTGCATTTGTTTTAATTGGATTAGTCATTTCATTCGCAAAACCAAAAATAGAAGAATTACAAGATAAATCAACAATAGAGCAAACAATAAATCTATTGAAAGAATTAAATTCAGTAATTTCTGAAGTCCAAAACATGGGAGAAGGAAACAAAAGAGAGTTAGAGATAAAAGTTAGAGAAGGAGAATTAGAAATTAATTCTAGTAATGAATCAATTATATTTTATTTTGAAGGAAAATATCTTTATAGTGAACCAGACATACTTTATGAAGAAGGCGGATTAAAATTTTTAAGTGAAGAGAAAGGAAAATTTTATTCATTAACTATAACTAAAGAATATTCTGAATTAAATTTAACTTATGAAGGCCAAGAAGTTAAGAAAAACTTACCTCGGTCAAATTCAGCATATAATGTATTTATAACAAACAAGGGAGGGCAACCAAATCAGATAGATTTTGAAATAGAATAATGCCAAGAAAAAAACTAAGTATTTTGGAATACCCTCAGGTGCCAATAGATTTTGCTCCGAAAATACCTCCTATAAAAAAAATAAAAGATAAAACTCAAATCGATATAAGATATTGTTTAATTTCTCCTTTTGCTTATGCTCATATTTATTGGGATAAAGATGAATACGAGTTAGTATATGAACTAGAAGAACCAGAATTAACTAAAGAAGAAGAAATTAGCAAGGATAAATTGGTAAATACAATTAGAAGTATGATTGATTTTGAAAAAATAATTGGAAGAGACGAAACTTTATTTGAGTATATTGATAGGAGATTTAAATTAATTGCAATAGAAATGGGAATGGACCTCTCTTATGAAAGCTACAAAAAAATTTATTATTATCTTTGTAGGGATTTTATAGGGTTTAATCAAACAGAGCCACTTCTTAGAGATTATTTTGTTGAAGATATAGAGTGTAATGGAGTTGGAACTCCGGTTTATTTAGTTCACAGAGTTTTTAGAAATATGAGAACAAATGTGGTTTTTACTAAAAATGAAATTTTAGAAAGTTTTGTAGAAAAGCTTGCGCAAAGAACAGGAAAATACATATCTTATGCTCAACCAATTTTAGACGGGTCTCTACCAGATGGTTCAAGAGTTAATGCAACTTATACTAAAGATATAACAAGCAAGGGACCAACATTCACTATACGTAAATTTACAAAAACACCTTGGACCCCGCCTCAGCTTATAAGTTTTAATACTATGAGTCCTGAAATGTTGGCTTATCTATGGTTGTTAATAGAGCACAAGATGAATCTTCTAATTGTGGGGGGAACAGCTTCCGGTAAAACTACTCTTTTAAATGCAATAGCCTTTTTTATTCCCCCGGAATCAAGAGTAGTAAGTATCGAAGATACACGTGAGTTAAATTTGCCTAGAGACAATTGGTTACCAAGCGTATCAAGATCTGCAACAGGATTAGGAGGGATGGGAGAAATAGACCTAGATGCTCTTTTAAAGGCATCATTCAGACAAAATCCAGATTATGTGATTGTGGGGGAAGTTAGAGGTAAAGAAGCATCAGTATTATTTCAAGGAATGTCTTCAGGGCATGCTTCAATAGCAACGATTCACGCAGATTCAATAGAAACCGTTATAAAAAGATTAGAAACTCCTCCTATTGAATTACCTCCGACGTTATTAAATGTTTTAGATAGTATGTGTATTATGACTCATGCAATTGTAAATAATCATGAAACTAGAAAACTAAGAGAAGTCACAGAAGTAATAAATGTAACTCCAGCAGGAATAGCTCAAACAAACACCCCTTTTGTTTGGAATTCTTCTCAGGATAGGTTTTATTTTAAAAAAGAAAGCATGCTCTTCAGAAAAATAAATGAAAGATATGGATTAAGCGAAGAAAAACTTTATCTAGAATTTAGAAGAAGATCGGAATTATTGTATAAACTGGCAACTTCAAAAACCTTCGATTTCCATAAAGTTCAGGAACTTATAAATGAGTATTATAAAAAACCCGAACAAGTATTAAAAAGATTTAATATTCAATAATCAAAATATTTAATAAGATATTTTTTCTTAAATCTGTATAAAAGAGGTTAAAATGGAAAAGAGTAAAATTGTTTTTATAAAGCAGAGTTTAAGTAAACTACTTCTCAAATTAAATGAATTGGATAAAGAGGGGGAAAAGAAGAATATTGAAAATTTTAATAAAATAAAAAATGAGTGTCTTATTTTACAAGATAACTTAAATAAATTAATCAAATGAGTTCGATAAATGGTTTAGATAAAGTTAGAAAGCTTTTAGAAGGAGCCTTAAAATTAGCTGAAGAAATTGAACAAAATATTGAATTTATCGAAAGAAATCCGCGTAATTCAGAGCAAAAAATAGAAAGAAATAAAATTTTAATTTCTAACTTAAAAAAATTAAATGAAATTAATTTTAGAAGTTTACAAGAATTAGATATAGAACCAAAACCCTTACATCCAGAAAAAATTTATTCTTGGGAAAATGTGGAAAATAGGGGGGAAAATATGAAAAGTAAGGGAGGAAATCTTTATTCAACAAAAGATTTATCAGCTATTGGATTGGAAAAAGAAACTGTAAAGAGATTAAGGAAAAAAATAGAGGAAAGTAAAAAAGTAGAAAAAATAAAAAAAGATAGTTCGGAATATTCAAAATTCGCAAATAAATTATTTTCTAAATCTTCTAGAGATTTATTGGGAAAATCCACTTTTGAAAAATTGCAAATGGAATTAATCCAAGCCAATTTAAATTTTACTCCCGTAGGATATATTTCTATCATTCTTCTAACAACTTTAATTTCAGTAGGAGTAGCTGGATTTTTATTTCTTTTTTTTCTATTTTTTGATTTCGGGGCAACCCTCCCAATAATAACCCGTGCAACAGATCCTATTCTTGAAAGATTTATAAAAGTTTTTTGGATTTTATTTTTATTACCGGTATTAACTTTTTTGGTAATGTACATATATCCTTCTTTAGAAAGAAAAGCTGCTGAAAATAAAATAAATAGTGAGCTCCCTTTCGCTACAATACACATGGCCGCTATTTCGGGTTCTATGGTTAATCCTGTAAAGATATTTGAAATAATAATCTTAACCAAAGAATACCCTGCTCTGGAAAAAGAATTTACTAAAATGATTAATGAAATAAATATTTATGGGTATGATTTAGTTAGTGCTTTAAAAAACACGTCTAAAAATAGCCCAAGTAAAAGATTATCGGAGCTTTTAAATGGAGTTGCAACAACTATTAATTCTGGAGGAGATTTAGTTAAGTTTTTTGATAAACGTTCAGAAACACTTTTATTTGATTATAAAATTCAACAACAAAAAGGAGCTAAGGCTGCAGAGACTTTTATGGACATGTATATCAGTCTTGTTATTGCTGCTCCTATGATTTTGATGCTATTAATGATGATTATGAAAATAAGCGGATTAGGAGTTTCAATGAGTATACCTATGATTTCCCTCTCAATCATTTTGGGAGTAGTTATAATAAATGTTGTTTTTTTAAGTTTTTTACAATTAAAGAGGTCAGGATAAATGGAATTCGAAGATAAAGATTTTATAGGGGCAGGAATAGGAGTAATTTTAGTAGTAGTTGCAAAATTTTTAATTGATGACAAATTTTTTCCTTTACTTTTAGGACTAGGAATAATAATTGCAGTTGTTCCAATAATTTCAAAAATAATAATAGACAATAGGATTCAATCTGAAAAAGAAGACATGTTTTTAGAGTTTGCAAGAAATTTAGTTGAAAGTGTTAAAACGGGAACTCCTATAAGTAAGAGCATAATTAATATGAAATCTAAAAATTTTGGGGCACTTACCCCCCATGTAATAAAATTAGCAAATCAAATTGCTTTGGGGATACCTTTAAATAAATCTTTAAAAATCTTCTCACAAGATGTAAAAAATAAGTCTATTGCAAGAGCATTAACTCTTATAGGTCAAGCAGAAAGGGCAGGGGGGGATATAGGAGAAATATTAGAGGCAGTTGCCGGAGCAGTTAGTCTTTCAGATAGTATGAAAAAAGAGAGGAAAGCAGCAGTTTCAAATTTAGTTTCTCAAGGATATATAATCTTCTTAGTTTTTATAGTGATAATTCTCGTTTTACAATTTCAAATTCTTCCGATGGTTTCGGGATTAGGGGATATGGGAGGAACAATTGGATTAAGTGCAGGAGGAGTCCAAGTACAAGTTGAACAAGATCAAATTTCAAATTCATTCCTTTATCTAATTTTAGTTCAAGGTTTTTTTACAGGATTAGTTATAGGACAATTAGCAGAAGGTAATATACGGGCGGGAATAAAACATTCTTTCAGCTTAGCTTTCCTTTCATTTATCATTTCAACTGTTGCAAATATAATTTTAGGAAGTTAAAATGAAAAATAAAAGAGGTTCTCATGTTGGAATAATTCTTTCTTTCACTCTTTTTATTGGATTTTTAATTTTTAGTTATGTATTAATAGGCCCAACCTTAAGAATGAATCCAGAATTAAAAGAATCTTTAACAATTTTAAAAAAAGAAATTATCCAAGAATTATCTGAGGAAATAATTTTTATTTGGGTTTATTCGGAATCTAGCCTTTGTTCACAAATAGATTTACCAGATAATTCTTTTGAAAATATTCAAGTTTTTGTGATAAATGGAACTGGAGAAGAAGTCCCTTCTTATTTTGATACTTCAAAAATTTATCTTCAAAATTTAAATGGATTTACAAAAATACATATTTCAAATTCTTCTTTTGAAAATGAATCTACATCTTCTTTATCAGGATGCCAACAGGTTGAAATTAAATCTTCATTACACGAAGAAAGAATAGCCGAAAAAAGAATTATAGAAATGATAGGCAGAATTGATAATGATTACACAAATTTTAGAGAAGAATTTGGTTTTTACGGAGATTTAAATATTTTATTCAAGTATTCTAATGGAACTCAAATTGGAACCAAAAATGTTGAAACGAATACAAACATTTATTCAGAAAGTATTTTCATTAATTATCTCTCATTAAAAGCAGAAGAAAAAACAGGAGAACTAATAATAAGGTTATGGTAAAGAAAAATAAACGAGGATGGGTAAAAATTCTTGAAGCTTTCATCTCAATAGTTTTACTAATAGGCTTGTTATTCATTATAATAAATTCAAAAAGCTTAAATTTAGAAGAAGACAAAAATATTGTGGAAAAAGAATCTGAAATTTTAGAAGCAATTCAAATAGAAAGCCAATATAGAAACCAAATTTTTTCTATAACGGATTTACCTATCAATTCAACAAATAGTTCTTTCCCTAGCAATATTACTGATTATTTATCTTCAACTTCCCCTGCAGGATATAATTGTGTTTTAAAAATATGTTTTCCAAATAATAATTGTGAAGTAGAAGATAATTTAAAAAAATCAATATACGTTAGAGACACCATAGTTTTTTCAAATAAAGAAATTTATTCTCCAAGAATACTAAAGATTTATTGTTACTAAACTTTATTAAAGTATTAATCTTCTTAGGAATATGAAATATCGATTTTTGGAGCATACAGCAGATATAAAATTCGTTGCATTTGGAAAATCGCTCGAAAAAGCTTTTAAGAATTCCGCTTTGGCTCTTAAAGAATCAATGTTAAAAAAAAGAGTTAGAAGGAAGATAAAAAGAGAGATTATTGTAAAAGGAGTTAATTTAGAAAATCTTCTTTATAATTTAGATCGGAAGAGCGTCGTGTAGGGAAAGAGTGTAGATCTCGGTGG
>CALJLT010000040.1 GCA_937982425.1 uncultured archaeon
TCATGCAGGATCAGAAGTTAAAGGAAAAGTATTAGGAAAAAATAAAAAGATTCACGGAAAAGTTATTGGAATCAAAGATGATGCGCAAGGAAACATTCTTCATTATATTGTTCAAGAATTTGATACAGCTCTAAAATTTAATGTGGATCCTACTTCAGTTCAGCTAATAACTCATGAAGAGAGACATGATCCTTCAATGAGGGATTTTGTGGATTCTGTAGGGGAGGAATACTATCCTAGATTTAGAAAATTTCTAAAGGAATCAAAAAATAAAAAGGAGGCTTAAACCTCCTTTTCTTTTTTTCTTTTTTCGATGGCATTTCTTTTCAGAGCATCACTTATTTTTTTATTTCTCTCTGGATTATTCCAGATTTTCTCTTTAAAACTTTTTAAACTTTTTTCTCGAATTTCTGGATCCTCCCATTGTTTTAAAGCATTATTTCTTTGATTTTGTTTATATTCATCCGTATTTCTTATATTAACCAATTTAGCTCGATATTCCGGATCCGTCCATTTTTCTTTTATTTTTCTGGAATTTTCATTGCTTAATCCCTTCATAATATTTTTAAATTTTTCGACAAATTCTTCATCTTCCCAATTTTCTTCCTGCTTTTTCCTATATTCCGGATCCGTCCATTTTTCGGTATTTATTTTTTTGATTTTTTCAATCGTATCTTCATTAGGACCTTCATCCCCTCCTAATGTTAGATTGTATCCAAACTCTTTTTTAGAAGTGTTATATTTAGAAATATAGAATGATTCTAGGATTTTAAGATCCTTTAATAAATCAATTTTTGAATCGGCCTCTATTTCTTCAAGAAGAATCCATTCAAAATTATCAAAACCATATTTCCTCAATGCATTATAAAAATACAGATTCCTTGGAGATTTTTTGAAAATCGAAAAATGCTGGGACTTCCTTTGATTTAGTGATTTTGTGGAAAGTCCAATATATCTTTTTCCATTTGGAGAAATAGCACAGTATATTATTCCCTTATACATGCCCATTCTTTGCTTTCCACTCTTCCATCATTTCTTCAACCCAGGGAACTCGAATTTTTGTAATTCTTTTTTCTAGCTTATTAACCTTCACGCTCTTATCCGGAACATTAAATAGCATTATAGCATCTTGACCCTCCTGCCAATTTTCCCATAG
>CALJLT010000041.1 GCA_937982425.1 uncultured archaeon
CGTCAGGAAGTTCTTCAAATGATAATGGAATTATCTAAAGAAGAGTTTGATGATTTAGCTGTAAGTTTAGGATATAATAAGCTTGGAAAATACTGGACCATGGCAGATGTCTATGGGGTCGACGAAACTCAAAATTTTGAAAGGGGAATAGAACCTGCTAAATCTATGAATGTGGGTATGTCCAAAAGGATTTCAGAATTAATTGAAAATCTTTTAAAATACGAACAAATAGAAAAATCTGATAGGATTCTAGAAATTAGATTTTATCCAGATATAGTTAGCTTTGGATGTGATAGCGATGATTGGGATGAAAAAGAGGCAATAATTTATATAAGAGATCTTATAAAACAATTTGGCTTAGATCCATTTATAATTCTTTCCCCTGTAAAAGTTTTTCGTCCAATGGGGGTTATTGACTTTTTATTTGATCTAACAGAATTGGGAAAAAAAGTTTCTCCTATAAAAAGATTTTATATATTAAGCGGGGGAGAAGTGGAGTCTCAAAATAATGATCATACTTCCTTTCAAGCTTTATTTGGAGCAAAAAAATTGGAAGAAGCCTATCATTTTCAAAGGGGAAGAGATCCAAAGAGATCTATTCAAATAGGACAACACTGGAATAAAACTAAATCCCAATTATCCGCAGAAATTGTTAAGAGAGTTGAAGATGAGTGTAAAAGCCTTGTAAAAGCAGTTAGTGATTTGGCTATTGCTAAAGGATATTCTTCATCATCTGATTATGTTTTTACAGCTTATCCCCCAGAAGGAGGAACAAAAGTTGATGATGAAATAGAGGAAGCTATAAAACTTGTAGAAGATAAAGTTTCTGAGATAATGGAAGAATATCCTTTTGATACTTCTAAAGATGATCTAGCTTTAAATGAACTTGTAAATTTCATGGTTGTTGGAGAGCCCCCATACGGAACTTTAAGAACTGAAATAGAAGCAGTTCTTGATAATAGTTTAAAAGAATCCAGGTTTGAAAGAGGTATTGATCCAAAAGAATCTATGAATATAGGACAGAAGGGCATGAAACAAAAATTATTAGATATGCGTTATCCTGCATTGAAAAATTCTTCTGTATGGAAAAAAGACTGGGAAGATTTGGATGCTCTATTTAATTTTCCGGGGGTTAAGAGATCG
>CALJLT010000042.1 GCA_937982425.1 uncultured archaeon
AATGAAAGAAATTAAAAAAATAATACAATTATCTCATAAAATAGATAAAAAAGGGTTTTTTAAAATATCAGATAAAATTGATGATGTTTTGTCAAAAAAAAAATCAAGTTTTAATGATGAATATTCTAACGAAGCTAATTTTTTTATATTTAGAGTATATAATCCTCCTAGATCTATCCCATTAAATGAATATGAAAAAGAAAAAAGAGAAAGATTTTATAATCTAGATATAAATAAAAGAGCCCCAATTATTCATATTACACCAGATCTTGATTCGGTATTAAGGCACGGATTTACTGCTGATAATTTTGTATATAATAAAAAAGGGCTAATCCCAGCGACATATAATGAGAAAAAATCTGAAAATATTCAAGAATCATTAGAAATGATTAGTAAAATTAATATTGGAGAAGCTAATTTAAACGATGTTATTAAATATTGTATTAAAAAAGCAAAAGATAATTTAGATAAAGAATCTTATGATATGTTTATTTCATCTTTATCTTTTATTCTTGGAGAGTTTGCAAATATTGATCAAGAACAAACATATTTAATGAGAGAATATTTATTTCATAATACTAATATTATTGAAGATATTGTAGATTTAATACCAAATAAAAATAAAAAAGATTTAATATATAATATTTTTAAAGAGTTAAATTCAATCTTATCAATTTTATATCCTATAAATTATACTAAAAATAAAATATCTCCATTTGAAGATTTTAATTCAGATTATAAACAAGCTGAAAATATAAGAAGAGATAATATTGGTAAGATATACTTAAAAATTAAAAAAGACGCAGAATTAAAACACAATCCGTTCAGAGAGGAATTGGAAGTCCATCCTAGAGATTTGTATATAGAAGATTATCAAAATTATTAGGAGATTAATTTAATATGAAAAGAGAAATCATAGCACAAATGCCGCCATTAGGGGGCGGTCCATTAGGAATGGAGGGAGCCCCGCCCGGAGGAGAAATGGGGCCTCCAGGAGACCCTACAACGTCAGAAAGGCCAGAAATATCAGGCCCTCTTAAAAGTATTGGTGAAATATTATATGATTTTAATACAGAGGAATATATTGCGTTGCATCCAGATAAAACTGAAGAAGATATAGCAATGCAAATTTGGACAGATTATGGAGGAGACATCGATGGTGTTGGAGCAGAGTCTGGAAAAACGGGGAGTAGAACAGAAAAAGATCTAAAAAAATCTCCAGAAGAAACAAAAAAAGAAAGATTGGAAACAGAAGATTCAAAATGGGAAAGATTAGAAAAAGGGAAAAATATTAGTGAATTTACTAGCCTGGGAGAACTTACAGGATTAATGGAAAGTATGGTTTTTGGTATGATTAAAAAATATAAAGCCCCTGCAGGCGGTGCCCCAGGCGGTGGAGGTGGTTTAGGGATGCCACCATTAGCATCTAGTAATATCCATATGAATAGAGAGGCTTTTATAAAAGAATTAAAGGAAGATTTAGAAAAATTAAGAGCCTCCAAATAATCGGAGGCTCTTAATTTTATTCTTGATTTACCTGAATTTGTTTTACAGAAGAGACATCCAGGTTTTCTATTTTGGGCATTTTGATTTTTAGAATTCCATCTTTATAAGAAGCTTCGATTTTATCAACATCAACTTCTCTTGGAATTTTTAGTTTATCATTGATTTTATAACTATAAAAAGACTTTTTATGATATTCAACATTTTCTTCTTTTTCTTCGTTATATTCTGCAGAAACTACTAGCATATTATTCTC
>CALJLT010000043.1 GCA_937982425.1 uncultured archaeon
ACCACCGAGATCTACACTCTTTCCCTACACGACGCTCTTCCGATCTTACCTTTTTCAATCTTCTTCTGCACTAATCTTTGAAGAGGTTGATCATTTACTTTTATAATTTGATATCTAACTCCGGGAATATCTCCTTTAGATCTTCCCTGTTTACCCCCAATTCTTTCAATCATAACTTCATCATGTTCATCTATAAATTTTTGTGCTAAATTCCCTGGAATAAATGCAGAAACTTGTCTACCATTTTTCGTCAACTGTACCTTGCAACATTTTCTCATTGCAGAGTTTGGTTGCTTTGCTTCTTTCTGAAATTTTGAAAGAACAATTCCTTTAGCTTGATTCGCTCCTTGAAGAGGATCTGATTTAGCATAAAGATCAAGAATACGCTGTTTGAAACTATGATCTTTCCATCTAAATTGTTTCTTTTTCTTCTTAATCTTAAGAGCGTTTTTTAATCCCATTTTATATAGTTTGTTAATAAAATTAGTTTAAAAAGGTTTCCTTAAATTTTAAGCAACCCTGTATTCTCTGCCAAAAAAACCTTTCACCACTTTTTTCATTTCTTCATATCTAATTTTGTTTCTTCCAAGAAGAGTTGCTTTTATTTGCTTTCCTCCTGAATGGACTATGATTTCATTGTTTGTGATTTGCAAATCTTTAAATTGAACAGGAGAAATAACTAAAGAAATAAAACTCCTAGCCTCTTCAATTCCTCTTGGTTTTGCAATTATCCTTATTCTTTTATTCATTTTTTCACTTAATTTTTTAAGATTTTCTCCTTCTCTTCCAAGAGCTCTATTCAAATCTCTTTTATCTACGCAAAACATAAGATTATTATTGTATTTGAAACAAAAATCCGCACTTACTTGAGTAATTTTAGAGAACAAGTTTAAGTACATTATGTCTTGCATATCGATTGTTCTTGTCATTTTATTCTCTACTTGCCTGAACTATTTTTTTATCAGCCTCTTTCTTCTCAGATTCTTTTTTTGTTAAAGGACCGATAACATTCACCATTAATCCAGGAAGGCCTGTTCCAATTGGAACCGGTTGATTAAGAATAATATTTTCTATAACACTAACTAATTTATCTGTTTTACCCTTAATAATTGCATTAACAAATTGTTTAACAGGAGTTTCAAAAGTTGCCCTTGCTAAAATCGAAGATTTTTGAGAAATAATTCCAATTCTAGTTACTCCTTTAACCTCTCCCGTATTAGTCATTGCATCAGCAATTAATTTTAAATGTCTCTCATTAATCTCTAATCCTTGAGAATTTAAAACTTCTTTTATTTCATCTATAATTAAATGTCTTGCAACTTCAATTCCAAACACACTTGCCATTTCATGCAAATCATTAGAAATCGTTTTTTCAACATTTACTTGTTCTAATTTTATTATCTCTTTCAAATTTGTCCCCAGAGTCATAATGACATAATCTTTAGGTTTTTTTACAATCAAAATTTGCTCAATTCCTTTAATACCTGAAATAATAGTATTCTTTAATTTTTCTTTAAGTTGATATATCTCCTTAAACGAATGGTTAGAAGAATCAAGAATTATTGAATTTGAATTTTCACTTAAACTAAATCCAAGTTCATTGAGTCTTTCAACAATTTTCTTAGGAGTTAAATAAATCTTTTTCAAAGATTCCTTATCAAGTTTAATTTCTATTTTTTTATCTGCAAAATTTAAATTTAATTCAGATGATACTTCTTTCAATTTTACTTCTTTTATTTTTTCAGCAAAAATTTTAGCTTGTTCTTCATTATTATAATCTTTGTTTAAATATACTTCCATTTTTGGTGAAGAAGGTTTTCTTCTAGCGTCGAATATTTCTATAATCCTAGGAAGACCAGTAGTAACCTGCATTTCAGATACTCCTGCCATGTGGAAAGTATTAAGAACCATTTGAGTTGAAGCTTCTCCAAAAGATTGAGCGCAAACTAAACCAACTGCTTCTCCAGGAGAAACATTTGATTCTTCTAAGTGTAATCTAGTAACATCTTTTCCATCATCTCCATATTTGAATTGTATAATGCTATTACTTGAATCTCTAACTGTTCTATCATATTCAACTCTTATATCTTGAAGTGCATTTGCCAATCTCCTATACAAATATCCAGATTTGGGAGTTCTCAAAGCCGTATCCATCAGAGAATCTCTTCCGGTAATTGCCTGAAAGAAAAATTCATCTGGTTGTAAGCCCTTTATAAAAGAACTCTTAATAAAACCTCTAGATCGAGGAGATAAATCTCCTTTTTTATAAAAAGGCAATGTTCTATTTGTATAACCAATATTAACTCTCCCCCCTTCAAAAGCTTGCTGACCAACACAAGAAGCCATCTGAGTAATATTCAAAACATTTCCTTTTCCTCCGGATTTCATCATATCACTTATAGGGTTAGAATCCGGAAATTCTTTCTTAACTAAAGCTCCAATTTTTGTTCTAACATCATTAAGTGTTTTTAAAATATAAATCTCTCTTGATTCTTCAGCAGTTTTTCCTGGAATTAATTCTGTTTCACCTTTTTCATATTCTTCAAGAAGACTTTCAACCTTTTTTTCTGCTTCTTTTATATATTTATCCGCTTCCTTAAGTATATTTTCATCTAAATCAAAATCTTCAACCGAAGCTGTTATTCCATATTCAGAAAGATAATTTTTACCTAAACTAAATGCTCTTTTTATTGTTTTAAAAGTTTCATTTCTTCCAATATCTTTATCTAATACTTTGACTAATTCTCCTTCTTCAGTTCCAAGTAAAGATTCATCAATAAAACCTTCAATAATTTTCCCCCCTTTTATTTTCACTGCATCATTTGAAAAATCTATCTTAGGTAAAATCATCGAGAATAATTCTGCCCCAGAAATATTTTTCTTAGTAACTTCCATATCTACTCCAGATTTATACAACAATTGATTTGCTTGATCTCTACTAAATTCTTTCTTACTTAAAACATAATTCCCAGTTATAGAATCAGTTATACATCCAATCATAGTTGTATTATTTTTTGGAGATATTGTGTTGTGTTTTACATCTAAAAGTTCTCTTGCTTCAGACCGAGCTTCTTCATTTTGAGGGGAGTGTATATTCATTTCATCTCCATCAAAATCTGCATTGTAAGGAAAAGCTGCAGCAGGATGAACTCTAAATGTCCTCCCAGGTAAAACTTTAACAAAGTGTGCCATTAAACTTGCTCTATGAAGTGAAGGATGCCTATTGAAAAGAACAATATCCCCATCTTGTAAATGCCTTTCAACTTTATATCCGGATTTAATTTCTTCAATTATTTCTTCTTGTAAATCAACAGTGATTTTTTTTCTTCTTCCGTCGGGTCTTATAACATAATTTGCTCCAGGATAATTTTCTCCATTAAGAATTAATTTTTTAAGCTTTTCAATATTTAAATCATTAACTGTTTCAGCAACAGTAACTATTCTTGCAATTTCGTAAGGGATTCCTACTTCATTAATTTCTATATCTGGGTCTGGGCTAACAACAGTTCTACCAGAATAATTAACTCTTTTACCGGCCATGTTTTTTCTAATTCTTCCTTCTTTACCTTTGATTCTTTCCTCAATAGTTTTCAAAGGTTGACCACTTCTATGTCTCGCGGGAGGAATTCTTGAAACAGTATTATCAAAAAAAGTTGTAATATGATATTGTAATAAATCCCAAAGATCCTCGATAATAACCTCTGGTGCTCCTGCATTTAAATTTTCCCAAAGCCTCTGATTTGCTCTTATAATATCTGAAAGTTTATGCGTTAAATCATCTTCACTTCTTTCACCAGATTCTAAAATAATCGAAGGTCTAACTGTAACTGGAGGAACAAGTAGTGAAGTTAAAATTGCCCATTCTGGTCTAGCCGTTTTAGGATCAATTCCCACTTTTCTTAACTCAGAATCAGGAATTTTAACTAAATAATCTCTAACTTCCGTAGGAAAAATTCTATTTTTACCCTTAAAGAAATTAGTTGGTTTATCTAATTTCATTCTTTCTTGAAGAGCATTGCAATGGGGGCATTCTTTTGCATCCTTGGATTTTTTCGCTCTTTCACTAGGAGTATATTTTTCTAAATCTTTATCTTGAAGTAAAAGTTTATTACACTCTTGACAAAAACATCTTAAACACATTTCAACTAAAGAAATATATTTTAAATGAACAACTGGTTTAGCTAAATCAATTGAACCAGAATGGCCTAGACACTCTTTTATTCTCCCCCCACAAGTTCTACATCTTACTCCTGGATCAACTGCACCAAGCCTCAAATCCATTAATCCTCCATCAACAGGATAACCATCAATATCATAAAGTTCAGGGGTAACTATTTTCGCAAATGAGATTCTCTTTATTTGCTCTGGACTAATTAATGAAAACTTAATTTCCCCGATTTTTTTTCTTATTGGTTTTTGCATTTTATTCGTATTTATCCTTTAATTCGAAACGAGTATTTATATGTAATCCTTGAATTTCCTCCATTAATAATTTGAAAGCATAAGAAACTTCTACATTTTCTACATTTTCTGAACCACAAGCAGGGCAAACACTTTTATTTTTAATTTTATCCTCGATAGCAAAAGATCCACAATCACAACAGACGGGAATAATAACTTTATCTGAATCATATCTTTCTTTTAATAATAATGAAGCTCCATGAGCAACTAATGCTTGTTGTTCCATTTCTCCTAATCTTAAAGCTCCTCCTCTTGCTCTACCTTCAATTGAGATCGGAAGAGCGTCGTGTAGGGAAAGAGTGTAGATCTCGGTGGT
>CALJLT010000044.1 GCA_937982425.1 uncultured archaeon
AATTCCAGATTGTCAACAAGGATGTTGTATTGTTGGAGATGAAGTGGCTTTCGTAAATAATATTGAGTGTAAACAAATAGGAACTCATTATGGAGTAAACGCAACTTTTAGGCAAGATATCAAAGATGAATTAACTTGTTATGCTAATGCTAAGACAACTGTAAAAGGAGCGTGTGTTTTGGATTCTTCGGGAGTAAGAAATTGTAAGATTAATACTAAAGCAGAATGTGCTTCGATGAACGGAAAATTTAATGAAGGGTTTCTATGTACTGCTGGTTTTCTCTCGACTACTTGTGCAAAAACAGGAAATACTGTTTGTGGAAATGATGGAAAAGTTTATTTTTTAGATTCTTGCGGAAATAGGGCAAATGTATATGATGAAAATATGTTTTCTTTAAATTCAGCTTCTTGGACTCCAGTGATGGAAGATTATTGGATAAAAATTAAAGAACCGGAATGTAGTGTAGGTTCAAATACTGCAAGTAGTGAATGCGGAAATTGCAATTATGTTGGAGGAACTACTTGTGCAAAATACATTTCTAATTCAGCAGGAGGAATGCCTAGTTCTGCTCCTCAGTTTGGAGATTATGTTTGTAGAGAATTATCTTGTTATTATGATACAAATTTGGACGGAGAAATAGACCCTGAAACAGAACACTATGCTCAAGGAGAAAGATGGTGTGCTTTTTCTGGAGCGGATTTAAGTAAAGCTCAAGGAACATTTCCAGGAATCTTGGTGAACAGCAGCACAGGAGCTTTAGACCCAGATGTAAAAAAAGAATTATTAAATAATTATGGTAAATATAATCTTCCTGGAAGCAGATATTATACTTTAACTTGTATAGATGGAGAAGTAGTTGTAGAACCTTGCGCGGATTTTAGAAATGAAATCTGTGTTGAAACAATAACTTCTGCGGGATATAAAAACGCCCAATGTAAGATAAACAATTGGAGAGAGTGTGTTACTTTAGGAAATAAAAATGAATGTGAAAATGGAAAATATGATTGTAAATGGTTGCCTGGATATAGATTTGATTTAGAAAATAAAAACACAAACACTCAACCAACTCAAGGAAACCCTTCTCAAGGTTCTTGTGTTCCACTTTTCGCTCCAGGTTTTGACTTTTGGAAACCAAATAATGCTGGCTCGGCTTTTTGTAAATTAGCCAATGTTTTAGAAGCAGTTAAATACGAAACTAATCAGATATTTGAAAGAGCAGAAAGAGCATCTTCTCTTGAAGTTGGATTGGTAATAGCCGCAGAAAATTGTTACGATAATTGTTATGCTATTCCTGGTTATGGAGATCAGACAGGAGCATCTACTGTTCAGAAAATACATGAAGGAGATGCAAAGATAACCTCGGATACGTCTAATCGTAAGGGATATTATTGTGTTAATGATAATACAGGAAAACAATCAGTAGGCCCTTCTTCTGGAACGGTTAGTTGTGCTGAAGACGACAAAGGAAGAAATGTTAGAAGACAATATCCTGTATTTTTTACAAATGAACAATGGTTGAATTTTTTAATTGAAAGAGCAAGATCTTTAGGAGATTGCGGATACAAAACAAATTTTGAAGGAGAGTATGGTAATGAAGAAGGAGAAATGATTTATTCAATTTATTCTAAGTTAGAAGGAAGGAAAGATTTTGAAGCTCAAATTAAAGAAGCGGCTTCTAATTTAGAAGATCCTACATCAGGAAGAGAAATAATTTACAAAGGAGATAGATGGGATATGCAAAAATTTAAAGAAAGTTCTTTCGAATACTTCTTATCTCGGATTAGAAAACTACCTTAATTAAAATGAAAAACAAAAAAGCATCTGCAATTTGGCAAGTCTTCTTATTAGTAACAATGATTTTTGCAGTTTCCTTCATGATTGGATCTGAATTAAAAGAAGTTAGTGCTAATTTTCCTATTTGTGAATCAAACTGGGGGGGAACTTGTTTTCCGGGAGATCCAAATAACCAAACTCTTGTTTCAAGTTTAAATTGTTTGAGCGCACTTTATTTAGATTGTCCTGAAAATCAATTTTGTTGTACTGGCTTAAAAGAAGTTCAAACCTCATCAACTCCTCCTCCAACAGCAGCCGGTACGACTCTTCCTCAAACTGGTACAGAAAAAGATAAAGGAAAATCAACAGAAGAAGTAATAACTCAGGTAACTGGGACCATTAATGCAGGAATGACTGTAGCTCAAGCTTATCAGTATTTTAAAAATCTTGTAACTGGAGCGAATAAAGATAAACTCACACAAGAAGCTTTTCAAAAAGCCTTTAAAGAATATTTCAAAAATGGAAAGTTAACCGATGCAGGAGTAAGGAGTTTAGAAGAAATGAGCAACAATCCAGAAAAAGCAGCAGAGGCTGGAGAGAAAATATTTCAACAGGCTACTAAAAAATCTCCCTTTGGATCTGAAGGCAAGTGGTCTTTCAAAGATTATTTCCTTGGAGGAGGGGAGGGATCTTCTTGGTGGCAAGCTGGACAGGGTGTTTCGGGAGCCGCACAAATAGCTTACACTGCAGCAGTTGCAATGGGAGTGAAATCTCTTGTGGTTCAAATTTTTAAATGGGCAAAAACAAATGAAAGAAACCTTCAGATTATAAAAGATGCAGGAACTATTGCAGTTTTGGGAGCAACAGCTTGGACAACAATAATGGTTGTTGCAGGTAGTTTCGGTCCGGCAGGTTGGGTTGTTGGAGGAGCAGTAGCTTTGTTCATGTTAGGGGCTGCACTATTTATGGGGCAACAATTTTCAACCGAACTTTTTTCATATCAAGTTCAAGTATGGCAACCCAGTGATGGAGGAGAAAATTGTGAAAAATGTAATGTTCTTCCTTATGGATGTAGCGAATATCAATGTCATTCTTACGGACAATCTTGTATATTAGAAAATAAAGGAACTAAATACGAAACTTGTGTATGGGAAAACAAAAATGATATGAATCCTCCGGTGATGAAACCAATGGAAAGCGTCTTAAAACCAGGTTATAGATACACTCCCTTAGGGGCTGTAGCTTTCTTAGGAACAGGAGATACGGGAGTAAACATAGAATATACTCAAGATCCTGAAGGAAATGGTTGCATACCCGCTTTCACTTCGGTAACCCTAGGTCTTGAAACAAACGAACCAGCCGAATGTAAAATAGATATTGATAGGCCAAATAATTATTCTGCAGCTAAAATGTTCTTTTCAGAAGGACCAGTAAAAGTATACAATCATACTTTGGTTATTCCAGCAGCCGGACTTCCAGGATCAGAAGCAGTTGTAGCAGCTGGATGGCAACTAGAAAGTGCCGGAACTTATACTTTCTATATGAGATGTAAAGATAGAAACGGGCAAACTACAAATGCAAATTTCGCCATGCACTTTTGTATTCAAAAAGGACCAGACATGCAAGCTCCAATAATAGAAGGAACAAATTATTTATCAACAGGAGAATACACTTCGGCAAGTTATGTTGCACACGGAAAAACAGACGGAATTTTAGAAGTTTATACAAACGAACCAGCAGATTGTAAATGGGATTTCCAAGATAGAGAATACTCTTTAATGGAAAATAACATGAGCGATTGTTCTCAAGGAATAAACAATTACCTTTATTCTAATTCTTTCACATACGGATGTAGAACAAATTTAACCGGAATAAAAGCCGGAGCTTCTAATTTATACTATATAAGATGTCAGGATAAACCCTGGTTGAAAACAACTCCTATATCCGGACAAACAGCTATAGCAAACAAGCAATCTCACATTTTAACGCTCAAAGGAACTTTTCCCCTACAAATAGATAGTTTAAAAGTTAACGGAATGGAAGACGGAGCTTTAATTTCAGATTCAGTAAGCCCAACAGTTGTGAGTTTAGTTTCAAGAACTTCAGCAGGAGCAAATGAAGGAAAAGCAACATGTAGATACAACGTTAACGGAGGATCATTCTATGATTTTGCCACAAATTTAAAGGGAAATTATTTAGTAGAAAATAAAGTTGATTTATGGCTCGGAGCAGGAACTTACACAACTCAAGTAGTTTGTAATGACGAAGGAGGAAATGTAGCAAATCAAACTATTTCTTTCAGAGTTGAATTGGACACTTCCGCACCTCAAGTAGCAAGATTATATTATGAAGAAGGAAAATTAAAAATAATCACAAATGAAAAAGCTGAATGTGTTTACTCAACTTCGGATTGCAATTACGCTTTTGAAGACGGAATAGAATTAATTTCATTAGATAGAATAGAACATTTCCTACAATGGAATACTGAATTAGATTTATTTGTAAAATGTAGAGATGGATTTGGAAACCAACCAATTCCTCAAAATTCTTGTAGTGTAGTTGTAAGGGCATTTGAATAAATTTATAAGTTCTAATTATTTTTTAATAAAATGAAAAGAGGACAGATGGAGCTTTCTTTTGGAATGATTTTTTCAATAATTCTCATCGTTGCTTTTTTATTAGCTGCGTTTTTCGCAATAAAATATTTTTTAGATTTTCAAAGAGAAATAAAATACAAACAATTTGAAGAAAATCTTCAGTCAGATATTGATAGACTTTGGCAAAGTTCTTCGGGATCTAAACAAGTAGAGTATATTCTTCCAAAAGGAGTTAGAGCAATTTGTTTTACCGATGGAGAATTTGAAAATATTGAATATCGTTCTAAAGATATGAGAGTAGGAACAAAACTCGAACATTTCGATAGCACAAAAACAATTGGCTCTTCAAGCGTGCTATGTATAGATGTTTTTGAAAGCAGAGTTCAGTTTAAGTTAAATAAAAATTATGGAGAACCTCTCGTTTCAGTTTCAAAAATTTAAAATGAAAAAAGGTTATCTGGACATCTCTTTTTCTTGGATTTTTGCAATAATTGTCGGAGCAATCATTTTATTCGGAGCGGTTTACGGAATAGTAAAGTTTTCTCAAGGAATCGAACATAGAACCACAACTCAAGGAGCAAAAGAGTTAACTAATTTTTTTAATCCATTAGAATCTGGAATGGAATCCGCAAAATCTTCCTCTATAAAATTTCCGGTGGAATCAAGAGTTTATCTTAGTTGTGAATCTTTTACGGATCTGGGAGCTCAAGGAATTTCTTTATCCGAAAAAATAAGAAAAAAGTGGAGCGAAAAATCCGAAGAGATAAAATTTAGAGATAACTATGTTTTTTCAGATTCTATTGAAGAAGGAAAGAATTTTTATGTTTTTTCAAAGCCATTCGATTTTCCATTTAGAGTTGCAACTTTTATTTATTTTAGTTCAAGTTCAAAAAAATATTGTTTTATTGATGCACCAAGAGAAATAGAAAGAGAAATTCAAAAGATGGAACAAGAAAATTTAATTTTAGAAGATGAATGCGTAGGAGATGAATTAAAAGTATGTTTCAGAAATTCAAATAATTGCGACATTCTAGTTGAATCAAATTCAGTTAAGAAAGACGGGAAGATTTTATATTATCAAGGAAGTGCATTGATGTATGCCGCAATATTTTCTGATCCAGAAATTTACGAATGTAATCTTCAAAGAGTGATGGGAAGAATAAATCTCCTTTCAAAAATTTACAAAGAGAAAGATTTATTGTTGGAAGTAAATGGATGTTCTACTAATATGTATCAAAGTTTAATAAATTTAGAGACTCTATCCAATTCTTACGAATCTTCAAAAGATTTATCTTCGTTTAATAGTGTTATAATGGATTTAGAATCAAAGAATAGATACGTGGAGTGTAAATTATGGTAAAAGCACAAATGAGAGTTCAGCAAATGGCATTTATGCTAATAGCGGTAACTTTATTTTTTGTTTTAGTAGGATTATTCGTTCTTTCAACCCAATTTTCTGGATTAAGAAAAAGTGCGGAAAATCTTAGAGAACAAGAAGCAATGCTTTTGGCTTCAAAAATATCATCAACTCCTGAATTTTCTTGTGGTTCTACTTATGGAGCGATTTCAACTTGCATAGATTCAGATAAACTAATTTCAGGAATGGAGTATCTAAAGGATTATTCAGATTTTTATGGAATAAAAAATATAGAAATAAGAAAAGTACACCCTGAATCAAATCAAACTTGTACAAGATTAAATTATCCTAATTGCGGAGTTTTTTTACTCTTTCAAGACGGAAATAACAGCATTGGAGACAAATCCTCTTTTGTCTCTCTTTGTAGAAAAGAATCTAGGAATTCAAAATTTTATAATAAATGTGAGATTGCAAAAATCTATGTGAGGTACTAATGAAAAGAAAAGCTCAATCAGAAATTGTAGGTTTTACAATGATCATAATAATAGTTGCAGTTTTAATTCTAGTATTTTTAGGAATTTCAATGAATAAAAATAAAAAAGATATAATTGAAAGTTATGAAGCTGAAGCTTTTGTTCAATCAATGTTCGCTTATACAACAACTTGTGAGGAAAGATATGAAGGAGATTTTGTTCCCCTAAGAAGGTTGATTTCTTTATGTAAGGAAAGAAGAAGTTGTTTTGACTCCCAACTTTCTTGTGATGTTTTAGAATACGAAATTGAAGGAATTTTAAACTCAACTTGGAAAGTAGGAAACGAATGGCCTGCAAAAGGATATTTTTTAAACCTAACTCTGAGAGGAGAAGAGTTAATGAGTTTTAAGAAAGGAAACATTACAAATTCGAATAGAGGATCAAGTCAAACTTTTCCAGACGAAATAGATATAATTTTTGTTGTTTATGAATAGATTAAATTCATCTAACCGAAGAATTTTTAAAGTTTTAAAGATTGATAATTTTAATATATTCCCTGGTATGGTCTTTATGGCAATACCAGGCAGTTTTTATTTTCATTAATTAAATCATTCATGAAAACATATTCATTGCAAGTTTTTTTAAGTGTTGTTGATGAACTACCCTTAAAATAAGCATTTATTACTTTTTTTCCCAACTTTTGAACTTTCTTTATTGCAGGAACAAAATCTTCATCTCCTGAGACAATTATAGCACTATCATAAAGATTTTCATATGCTCCAGAAATCAAGTCTACTGCTAAATGAACATCATCTCCTTTTACATCAAAAACAAACTTCCCATTATGTCTTTTATGTTTTCTTAATTTGCACAAGATTAGATTGAAGTTAGGAATTTTTTTAATGAATTAAAAAATTTTTGTTGTTCCCAATAAGTTTTTTCATTTATTTTTATATTTAGGGGAGCGTTATAATAAAAGGTTGAAATAAGGATTTTGTCTTTTTTTAAAAATTCCAAGAGTTTTTCAAAATTCAGTTTATTGATTCCTAATCTTTTTAAACTATAATATAAATTACTTCCATCAATGAAAATCATCACTCTCTCATTCATTAAAAAAAGAGCATTCTTATTTTTATAAAAATTGCCTTTGGCAATTTAAACTTTAACATGAATTGTAATTTGGTCCACCACAATTTCTGGTTTATGCCTGTATCTGTTATTTATTTTTTCTTGTTTAAAGCTTATGAATCCAAATCTTTGTAATAATTTAACATCATCAAAGACTGATTTGAAAGGCCTTTTTAGTTTTTTAGCCAATTCATATATTGAATTTGGTTTTTCGTATTTGATCACATCAAGGATTCTTGCCTTTTCTTTTGAAAGAATTTTCCTTAAAGATGAAAGTCCATCAAAGTCATATTCATTTTTGTTTTCTTTAGGAGAAAGAAGGTAAAAGTTCCCTTTTGATTCCTTAAGATAAACCTCTCTTACTTTAGTTTTTGCCATATAATTAATATATGTTATTTTTTAATATATATACTTTTCTATTTATGCCCAAAACTGTGTCTATGAATTAGGGACATCGTAAGGTTTATAAATAAAACCTATTTTTGGGCACATTTCCGAGGATTAATCGAAAACCAATAGGGTAATCTTTTTAAACCAACTTCAATTAGGTATACTATCAGGCACCTTAGGGTGTTTCTTATAGGGAATAAGAAAAACTGCACGTTTGAGAGACACGAATGTGAGTATAATATCTCTATAAGACAACCAATAGTCCCCCTATAACTATTTGGTTGGCCTCAGTTGTCATAGGCAACTCTGACAATAGAGGTAGAAAGGAGGATTAAAAAAACAAAAATGAAATTAAATTTCAAAAAAATTTCAGCGATTGCTGGAAGTGTTCTAATGACAGGACTTACTATTGGTACTGCAGCTGCAGCTAGTTTCCCTGCTCCATTTGTTCAAAGTGGAACAGCAAACGTAGCTCTTGTTTATGGTGCATCATCAACTGATATGCCAGCAGTTACTAGTATTAAGACTAAATTAGATAGCGTAATGCCTGCGGGTAGTGTTACAGTTGATGGAGAGAGTGTAATGATAGAGAGGGCTGCTGATAAGTTCAACTTAGGAGATAGTGCCTCTTCAGTTTTTATTACTTCTATAAATAAAGAACATCTTCCTACTTTATTAGGAGATGTAACTTTGAAAGGAGAAGATAATAAAGATTACAAGTACACTCAAAAAGTTCAATTAAGTAACAACCTTAACTTAACTCATTTCAGAGATTATGATTATAATAAAGATGATCCTACTATTGGAATCACTTTAGAACCGAGTGTTGAAGTTCTAACGTATCAAATTGATTTTACAACTGCTCCTAATATGAGCGATGATGTAATGAGATATACAGAATTAAATATTTTGGGTAAAAATTATTTTATCTCTGAATTAAGTAATTCATCTAATACAATTACTCTTTTAGATAGTGCTTCTCCTACTACATCTTTAATCGGAGACGAACAAAAGACTGTTGGGGAATATACTGTTTCAATTACAAATGCTGTAATTGATAGCACAACACATAAAGCAACTTTATCTGTAAATGGAAAAACTACTGGCTCTTTAGCTAGAGGAGATGTTTATAGAATTGCAGACGATGTGTACCTTGGAGTTAAAGATGTTCAAGTTGCAACAAGAGAGAGAGATGAACACAGAGTTGAATTTGTGATTGGAAGCGGAAAGATTGAATTGAGATCTGGAAGTACAATTTTGTTAAACGATAAGAACGTTAGAGAATTGACTACTACTTTCACAAAATCAAATAGTTTGTTAAATAGTATAGCTATTACTTGGAAAACAGATGACAGAGAATTTATAACTCCTGAAAGTAGTTTAACAATGCCGCTTTTTGGTAGCCTTGGTTTAGCTATGTCAGGAATGACTTTCCCTACGGGAGAGGATATTTCTGTACTTTCTGATAGTGCAAGAAGTATAAGATTAACTGCTCCAATAAGAGATGGAACTGCTAACTTAAATATACTTTACACTGGTGAAAATGTTTCAAGCGGATTTACAGGAATTGGAAGAGATGTAAATAACAAATTAGTTACATCTGGAACAACATCACTTACTTTTAATGAAACATTAAAAGACAGATACTTTGTTGTTTCTTGGTATTCAGGTTCTGAATCTCAAACTTATTTAGCTAGTGCTTCTATAACAGAAGATTCAAGTGATATAGCTAGAGTTTCAGTTAGAAATGAACTTACAGGAACAAATTTCTGTGAAAATGTTGCTAATGGAAGTACTTGTACAGTTGGAAATGTTATTTTAACGGCTTCAGCTGTTAATGCTACAACTGGAAATGTTTATGCAACATTCACTACTACAACTGCAAATGCGTTCAATACTCTTTACACTGCTAAAGGATTGAAATTAACTTTGCCTTGGGTGAATACTACGGCTCATACATTAGGAGGAACTAATAAATCAACTGCAGCTGCAGCTTGTGCTGCTGTTCCTTTAACCAGTACAGCTTTAGCATATGCAGGTGTTTTGAATTTTACTGCTGATGGAGAATATGGTACAAATTTAAATCAAACAACTTGTACTTTTACTTCAACAACGGCAGGTTATGTACTTAATTTTGCAGAAGCAAATCCAGAAAGTGATGCAAGAGGAACTGGAACTACATTTAATTTAACTTTAAACGCAACAGGAGGAACTTCTGGAAGTGAAAAAGTTCAAGTAAGCGGAGTTTCAATAACTAGTCACACTCCAACTTCAGGTCACAGAATAATGGACACTGATGATTATGTAGGTTATGTAGGATCTAGATATGCTACTAAAGTTTTACATAAAACTGGTGGAGATCAAGATTATGCTGAATTAACTTACTATGGTGGAGAAGTTTCTGGAAATTTCTACGTAGCATCTGCTGATGCAACAAGTACAACAGGAAATCCATTAGGAAACGTTATCTATAAAGATACTGAAGTAACTGATACAGTTAAAGCTAAGAACTTAATTGTTGTTGGTGGAAGTTGTATTAACTCAGTTGCTGCTGACTTGTTAGGTGGTGCTTATTGTGGATCTGCGTTCACAACTGCTACTGGTATTTCAAACGGAGAAGCTTTATTAAAAGCATATCCAAACAAATACACTAACGGTAAAGTTGTTGTTCTTGTAGCTGGTTATGAAGCTGCAGACACTCAAATGGGTGCAACTTACTTAATCAACAAGAACGTAGACACTTCTACAGTATCTAGCAAAGTTACAACTGTAACTAATGCAGTAGATCACGCATTACCAGCTTAAGGTTAGTAATCCAAAATTTTATTTTTTTATTTTTTCTTTTTCTTTTTTTTCTTCCTCGGCGGAAGCTTTATTAAAATTAAATTTATATTTTAGATAGAAAAGTATATAAAGTATACTTGGTATACATAAGATACAATGTCAAGTACGATTAGATTAAGCCAAGAAACAAAAGAATTAATTAACACTTTTGGAACAAAGGGAGAAAGTTATGAAGAGATAATAAAACGAATGTATGATTTAGCTTTGAAAGAACAACTAAGGCAATTTTTAATGCCTTCAGAGAGATTTATTTCCTTAGATGATTTTGAAAAAGAGATAAATAAAAAATGGCCAAAGTCGAAATAATTGATTCTTTGGCAAAAGAAATTCAAAAGAAATTCAAAGGGGAATCTCACGAAATTATTAAATTATTAAGGAGTTTGGAAGAAAATCCAAACAAGGGGAAAATTTTAGGAAGCGTTTCAGGTTTTCTTGTTAAAGAACTAAAATATAATGGATTTCGTTTTTACTTTATTGTAGAAGGAGATAAATTAAAATTTTATTCTAAGGAAGAAATTGTAGATCTATTAATAAGATTTGTAAGGATGTCAAATAAAAAATCTCAACAGAAAACAATAAACGAAATACGAGAAATTTTACTTAAAATTGGAATTGAAGGATTTTAATATTTTCAGTAACTTTTTTAAACTTATATTAATTGATATAATAATGATAACAAACAAATTTTCAAATAAAAATCCAAAAGTATTGAGATACCCTCGGTTAGACACAGTTCTTTCAGTTGAAAACTTCATTAAAGAAAATTCTGGAGAATATAAAATATATCAATTATGGAAAAATCTCCCAAAGAAAATAATGTACCAAACTTATCAACTGATTATCTCTTATCTCTTAAGTATAAATAAAATTGCAATAGATCAAGAACAAAAAATAGCTTATATTTGGGATCCTTCATATAAAAGAAAACCAAATTTAAAATGGGCATAACAAAAAAGAGCACTGGAGTAGATTTTAAAGATATAAAATTAAAAGTTTCTTTTGAAAATCTAAAGAAATTAGATCCTATTTTATATAAAAATTTAGAAAGAGCATTCAAAGATATCTTGGAGAATGCTTTTTGTGGAATACAAATTCCTAAATCTTTAATTCCAAAAGAATACGATTGTAATAATCTCTGGAAATACAATTTACCTGATTCTTGGAGATTACTCTATACTATTAAATCCCCCAACAAGGTTGAAATAATATCTATAATTTTGGAATGGATGAATCATAAAGAATACGAAAGAAAATTCCATTACTAATTCAATCCATAACTCTTTTATACTCATTTTTCTTCTACAAAACATGAGAAAACCATTAAAAAAATCCAAGAAAAAAGACAAAACAAGTCAATGGATTGTAGGAGGAATTCTTGCTTTCGTACTATTTGGCTCTATATTTGGAATAGTAGTAGATTCAATCACTTCAAAACCAACTGAACAAAAAATAACTTACAAGGGAGAGACTTTTAATCTCATCAACGGAAGATATTACTTATTCTTAGGAGATTACCAATTCAGCTTCGCAAACAATCCAAACGAATTAGAGGAAATAAACATGAACCTAACAAAAAGAATAAATTCCTTTACAGATCTTCCTTTATACATAGATTCTAAAGATATTTCAGCGCGAACTGAAATTTATATCAATCTGGACTCTTTTGCTCAAAGAATTCAATTAGCTTGTTTTAATGAAGAAGATTGTAATTCAGAACTTCCCCTAAAAACTTGTCAAGACAATTTAATAATAATAAGAAATTCAACTCAAAATAAAATTTATGAGCAAGAAAATTGCATTTTTATTGAGGGGGAAGATTTAAATAAATTGGCAGATAAGTTAATTTTATCTTTGATAGGATTTTAAATGGCAACTAAAAAGAAAAAAACAACTTTAGAAAAAAAATCAAAAAAATCTCCAAAATTAGAAATTAAAGAAGAACCAAAACAAGACGATTCTAAAAAAGAAAATAAAATTTTAAAAGCATTTCTTATCACTTTAGGAATTATAATCTTAATCTCTTTAATTATGTATATTTGGGCTCAAGAATCAAAGACAGATTCTTATAAAAATATAAAATTCAACGCGGTTAATTATGGTTCTTTTGAAAGACCTTTAAGAATGTATGAAACCGAAACTCTTTCAATTTCCAACGACGGAAAAGAAGAACTTTTTGGATTTATTCTAAGGACAAATCCCTCAAAGTTAAAAAAAATTCCTTTTGAGAATGTAGAAGGATTAGATTTAATGAAGATAAACGGTTACACTTATTCAGGAAACACCTTCCAGTGTGAAGGAGACGGAATAATTGCAATGGTAAATCTTAGAATATTATTTGAAAAAATGGGGAGGGATCTAGATTATGATCCTGAAATATCTTGTGATCCTTACGGAAGATATAATTATTTTTATTTAGTATATGGGAATAAAACCGAAATAAAAGAAATAGGGAAAAGATGTTACGAAGTAGTTATAAAGGGAGATGATTCTTCTTGCGAAATAATTCCTGCAACAGAAAAATTAATGGTTGAACTTTATTCTAAATATCTGGAACTTAACGCTTAGTCTTCCTATACAATCCTTTCAAATCAGAATAAAATGGAATTTCTTTTATCTTAAATTTCTTAACCTGCCAGAACCAAATTCCAACTACAAAAATAGTATTTAGTCCATACCAAAATATTTTGTGGCTTATCTCAAAATAAACCGAATCATTCAAATACATAAATCCTAAAATTAAAATTCTTATCCAGTTTATAACTAAAAAAATTCCAAAAGAAAGAACAATCATTTTAATTCTCTTATTAGTTTTAATTTTAGGAGTAGACAAATTAAGTATTGCTAATAATAAATATGCAGAACCCGCAACACAAGGCCCAATTATTTCAATTATCTTTTCACAACTAAATTGAATAATATGCCCTTTTAAGATAGGATTATAAAACAAATCAAAAATCCAATAAACTGGATATTTAGTTAAAGGAAGAAAGAAATAATAAAATAAACTAGCTCCAAAAATTGAGAGTACAATCAATATAAGATACCTAAATAAAAGACTAGAATTATTTTCTCTTTTCATAAAATTAATAGAGAAAATATATTTTAAATAGTTTTACTTTCTTCTAAAAATTTTTCTAAGAACCAAGATTATTGCTAATAAAAGTAAAACATTCAAACCAATTATAAGAACCATTTTCCAATCTACATTATCTAAATCAATTTTAGCTTTTTCTTTAACATTAACTAAAACAGAATTGTCAAAAACAACTTCTCCATTCTGATCCTTTGCAATAACGCTAAACATTTTTTCTCCTTCAGCAGAACTTAAAATTTCATATTTAAATTTAATCTTAACTTGTTGTCCAGCCTCAAGTACAAATAAATTAGGTTCTGTTCCTAAAAATTTAGCCCAGCTTTCGTGACCTTCACTAGAGAAATATAGAGTTGTAGATTCAGTTGTAGGATTAGACATAGTTATTTCAAAAACCATTTCTTTTCCAGCTTTAGCTTCTCCAATCAATTCTGAAGAAACAAAATTTGGTTTAACTATAATGCAACTTCCCTTAACTGGAATTATAACTTCTTTCATAGATTTCTTATCTTCAGAATTTTCAAATATTTTTCTATCTTCATCAAAAACTTCTAAACTTATTTTGTAATATTTTTCTTCAAGCCCCTTAGGCACAATAAATTTGTAACTAAAAGATTGGTCATCAAAAGAATCCAACTCGCTAAAATCTATTTTTTCATAAATTTCTAATTCTTTTGAATAAATTTCTATATATAGATCTTCTTGATCTCTTGTTCCAATGTTCCATAAATTTCCTGTTATTGTAACTTCAGATCCACATTGAACATTTTCATTAAAAAAAGAACCCTCTTCTAAATAAACGCTATTAACTCTCAAATCTTCAACAATTACAAAATCTCTATCTATATTCATAGGAACACTTAAACTAACAGAATCACAAGTTTCTTTTCCATTGTGTATTCCTGCGTCTTTATCATCAATTGTTCCTTTAGCCTTAACATAAACAACTACATCATCTCCAAAGTCTTCTATATCTTTATCAAGTTTAAATTTAAGATAAATAGTTTCTCTATCTCCGCTATCAATATCTATTTCATCGGCTTCACCATCAAATAATTCTTCACCATCCAAATTATACAAAGCCCATTCAACTAAAATATCCTCAACATCCCAACTTCCTTTATTTTGAACTCTTAATTCAATTTCAACTTCATCAAAAGGATACCAATACTTATCTTTACTTCCATAACCACTAAGAACCTTAACATTTCTAATTGTAACTTCTAAATCTGCGTCATTTCCACAATCTTCACAAAAATCTGTATTTGAATAAGTTAAAGTAACACTTTTAGTTAAATTATCTGTTGGATCACTTGAATTTTCAAGATAAAAACTCACAGGAACACTTTTAATTTCGCCAAAGTTAAACTTGCTTCCAACAACACTCACATTAATTTGAATTTTTTCCTCATTTACAATTGGACTTAAAGCACTAAAATAAATATTTACAACATTACCAGAAGAATCAACCAAACTAGTTGAAGCAGGTAAGCTCAAATCCATTTGTCCGCCACTAACTTGAAATTCTAAAACTTTAGACTTAACTCCATTGTGTTCAAAAGTTAAAGGATCATAATTAACACTAACACTTAAAGCATTACTAAATCCTATTAAGAAAATTGCTAAAACAAAACTTAACGCAAACAAGTATTTCTTTTCCATTTACCATTTCGGAGTTACATGGGTTTATAAATATTTCTGTACTTTAAGATATAAATTAATAATCTTTAAATAGAGCTTCACCTATGTAATAGCATGGTTTTAAGGTCTAGGGAAAATTCTTCTGGAGCATGGATATTTATGGCAGGAGTTATTCTAGCTATTATTATAGGGCTCCTAACAACATTCGCAATACCTTCAAATAAATTAGCATATTACAGTTCCCCAATTTACGCTTTACTCGTTTTATTAGGAATCTTTGTGGGATTTAGAATAAAAGTTTCGGGAAAGGACGCTCAAACTTTTCTTATGGCAGGAGTAGTAGTAGTTATTGTGAGTAGATTTGGAATGGAAAGTGTTACAGGTTCACTAATTGGAATAGGAATTGGAGAAATAGTTTCCTCAGCATTTTCAGCTCTTCTATCTCTTTTTGTTCCAGCGACAATAATTGTAGCTATAAAATCAGTTGTCTCTATCTCTAGGGTTTAATTTATTCAAATTTATTATGGGCAAATCAGTTAAATCAATTCGAGGACAAGCAGTATTTACCCAAAAATCCAAACCAAAGTTTTCAAATTCTCCTTTATCCAAATTATTTCCAATAAATAAATAGGATTTTTTATTTTTCAAATTTTTTTTAAATTCAATTGCTTTCTCAATTCTTAACTGTCCAGGTTTTGTACTTACTAAAATACCCACAGAATTTGCATTCAAATACCTCAACAGAGCTCCTCTTTCTCTTTTTTCCAATTTTTCAACTTCTTCTTCTTTTACTTTTCTTATTCCTTTTTCTTCGACGACATAAACAGGCAATTTGCTTTCATAAGCAAGAGATACAGAGTGAAATTTTCCTTCACCAATAAATAAGACAGCTTCAGTTCCTTTTGGAAATTTAGGATTACTACATCCCAAAACTTGAATTTTAAATATAATTTTTGAACTTATTTTTTTTAAAAGTTTATCCGCAAAAGAAGAATATTGGTTAGAATAACACAAAGAAAATTTTTTCTCTTTTAATTTATCAATTTCTGAAATTATTTTTGATAAATCAAATTCTCTTCTAGATTCTAAAGATATAAAAAAAGTTTTCATAGAATTTAAAAAATTCAGAAGATTTTAAAATTTTGCATTTAGTAAGTATCTAAAAAAGATTTTCTAGAATCTTCTTGTTTTGGTTTTGCAACATCCTTATCAATCTTAGCAAAAGAAGGAGTAGCTATAACTGTGTTTTCCCCAAATCCAGCTATATTTCCACCAATCGCATCAATAGTTTTCTTTATTTTAGAAACTGCTCTCTTTAATTCAATCGGATCTTTCTTTCTTAAGTTCCTTATATCAATAACCGCAATTGTATAACCATCTCTTAAAGTGTTAAGAACATTATTTGCTTCATCATAATCATTCAAAGAAAATAACTTAACTAAAACTTTATTTTCTTTTTTTTCTTGTTCTAAATCAATTTCTAAATATTCTTCCCCTGACAGGTCTTTATCCTTGCCAGAAAACACACCTTTTATTTTTTTAAACATTGCCATAGTTAGTTTAATTTAAATTTATTTATAAACATTTCGTGTCTCTAGAAGATAAATCTTATTTTTTATTAGATTTGAGAATCTCTTCTCTTATCTTCTTTGACTGTTCACTCAAATTCTCCTCCTGTTTTTCTAAATTCTTTATTCTTGATTTAACCAAGCTCTGTTTTGAATTAAGTTCTTCAATAATCTTATTTTTCTGAACTTTAAGCATTAATTGGCCTATTATTTTATAAATATCTTCTCCAGAGTTAGCTATTTCTTTTAAAGATAAGTCAATTTCTGAAAGTTCCATCTGAAAAGCCTGTTTTTGCATAAGAATTGCCTGTAAATTCTGTTCAAGAAAATGCATTTGTTGGATTTTTTCTTGATTTTCCATTTATATGGCCTTCACTACTTTTACTTTATTTCTTGGTTTAAAGAAAATTTTAGAATCGCAATAAGGACACTTAAATCTTTTTTTCAAATCTTCGCTTTGAATTTCTTTCCCACATTTAAAACATTTATACATTGTCATTTTATTCTAAGTAATAGGCATTGCTTGCAAATTTTTTGTTGCATTTTGAGCAGTTCCAAATTCCGCTTGCAATTCTTTTAACTCCTTTTTTCTTACAAAAAGGACAAATTTGTTTAGTTCTTTGTTTTGTTTCAACTTGAACTAATCTATCCCTAACAGTTTTTCCGTATCTTGCACCGAATCTTCCCGCCGATTTTGTTTTTTTTGATTTTGTTGCCATCGTAGTTAAAATGGGGCTACCCGGATTTGAACCGGGGTCTTAAGGTCCCAAACCTCAAAGGCTAACCAGGCTACCCCATAGCCCCATATTCATTTTAGAGCTCGGGATAATTTATAAAGTTAATGAAATTATTTCTTTTTCTTTTTTGTTGTTGTGTCTTCGGGTTTAGCCTCAGCTTTTAATTTCTTATCTTGCTCTGCTTTAAGCTTAGCAAAAAATGAATTTAATTCTTTTTTCTTTTCCTCGGGAGTTTCGCTGATTTCATTTTTAATTTGTTTATCATATATCCCCTGATCAATCTCTTGTTGAACTTCAATAGGGCTTTTACTTTCAACTAATACCCCTAAACTAACACAACTTCCAAGGATTGTTTTAACTGAAGATTTTAAATCTCTACAAAGGAGGTTTCCTTTTTTAGCTTTTGCAATAGAAATTACTTGCTCGATAGATAAATTTCCAATATTCATTTTTTTATGCAATCCTGAACCTTTATCTGCTCCAACTTCTTTTTTTATCAATTCTGCTGCAGGAGGCGAGAAAACAATTACCTCAAATTTTTTAGTACCTAAGTCAATTTCTAATTCTACTGGAACCTTCATTCCTTTAAATCCTTCTGTTTCTTTGTTAACTTTTGTTATAACTTCGTTTATATTTATTCCAGCAGGACCCAGTTTCTGACTCAAAGCTGGACCAGGTTTCATTCCTCCACCATCAACTAATAATTTTACGTTCATTCTTCTTCCTCACGTCTTACAACTTTAACATTGTCTATTTTAATTGTAACAGGTAATGGCACAACTGCACCAAGTAAGCTTACCACTACTTCTTCTTTCTGTTTATCTATTCTTAAAACTTTTGCTTTTTCTCCTTTTAGAGTCGCACTTATAATTTCAACAATATCTCCTTCTTTTATAGTTATTGTCGAAGCAGTAGGTTCCAACATGTTTTTAATTTCCTCATAAGATATTGTTTTACCGACGATTCCCTTCACATAAGGCAAATTATATACTGCTTCCTCTGCAGAATCTTTATCTTCAGATTCCAAAATAATATATCCTCTTAATCCATGAGGCCTAAGAACTGCGTCGATATTTAATTCTTTTTTTCTTGCCCTATCTGCGACCATTTCGACAGCACGATCTTCTTTATTTGTTTGAACTTTTATAATAAATATCATTTTGCTCCAACTACAACTTAATCTCTTAAGAAGTAGACATAATTAATTGAAAAATTTAGTTTATAAAACTTACTATCAAGGAGAAGTCAATTTTTTAACTCCGACATTATCAAAATAAACATTTCCTTGCCCTGAAACTATTGTAAACCAATCTAATTGGTCTTCGTAAGGTCTTTTATTTTCTACATACTCTCCTACGCAAGAAACATCATTAACCCAACAAGCAATTTTTATATCATTACTTCCAAAATATGTTTTTAAAATTTTTATTTTGTACCAATTATTTTCCTGATAGGGTATTGAAGAAGGCCATCCAACATATGAATAAACTTCTCCATTTAAACCGAATTTCATTAAAATCCTAGACTCTCCTCCCATATCTGGACTAGTTCTCATTTCAATAGAACCTCTATATTTTGCTCCGTTAGGAGAAGAAGAACCAGAAGAATTTTTTATATAAAAAGAATATTCAATAGAATCTCCCTCTACATTATTTCTTGATGCCATTGCCGGAAATGAAGAGTTTTCACTTCCACGAAGTTTTAATGAGTTTGGAGGGCTATAAGAATTGTAATTATCTACGCTAGCCCCTCCTAAAGTAGAATTTCCTCCTTTCATCCAACTTGAAGGAAAAGTACTCGCAGCATAACTATCAAAATCATCAAACCACCCAGCAGAAGGAATTGATCCAGCTTCACTTAAAATTTTCTCCCATTCGAGAATTTTTTTATTATAATCAAAAAGTTGCTTTCCAAATAATCTAGCATCTATTCCTAAAGTTAAATCTATTCCACTAGAAACCTTATGAGATAAACAAGAATTCCAAAATTTTGCTTCCAAATCCCCTTCTAACTCAACATATGGGCCAACAAAATGATTTAACTTTAAAGCCAATTTAGGAGAAACATAAGCTCTTAAATCAATTTCTCCAGGAGAATAATTTTTTGGCAAACTAAAAAAAACAGGATTAAAACTTTTTTCAAAATGCCAACTTCCATCATAATATAATCTTGAATTTAAATTTGCAGTTCCCACAACTCTAAAATTGGATAATTTTAAATTTCCCACAACCCCTAGATTTAATTCAGTAAGAGGAATAACATAACTAGGAATTCCGCAGATACTTATTAAGAAAGGAGGAAGAGGAGGGCCATCTAAACTTATTTCTTTTGAAATATTATATCCTTCAGGACTATTGACAATTTCCAAATCAAAAGTCATCGGAGTATTATATTGAAATTCTAAACTCTTTAATCCATGATCAAAATTTCCGGAAATTTTTAATTCAGGATTAGTCGAAAAAACTCCCTTTAAAATAGTTTGATCATGAGTGGTGTTGAGATTTCCATCTTTATCATATAAAACCCTTTCAAAAGTATATGAGAATTTTTCATTATATTTTTTAGATTCACTAAAAGAACCACTTCTAACAGCCTCATCAAAAGAGGCAAGAGAAACAAAAAATTCTTTTCCGTTATTTTGAATTGAATTTACTTTTAATAAGAATCCTTCAGGAGTATTAAAACTATTTCCTCCAGAGATAATATCTCCCACTTTGAAATTTTGAGGTTGAGAAAATGAAATTTTGTTATAATCTAAAAAAGTTACGGAAGTCAAATCAGTGTTTTTTAAAAGATGAACGTTTTCATAAAGAGAGGAAGAATTTGTCGGTTCAGGAAAGGGATCTTTTTTACATGAACCTAAAAATAAGTTAGAGGCAATAAGTGCGCCAGAAACAAACCTCTTTCCAAAATTCAAGATTCTTTCCAAATCCATTTTTCTATAAGAATTTTTTATTTAAAATACTTTTCGGAATTGTATTTTAGAGATATTTTCGATAAAGTTTCGAAAGATGTTCTTTCTCAAGAGAACTTAATTTGGGATGAGTAACAGATCCAACTTTTAATTTATCTTTTTCTAATTTTCCTAAACCCCCGCAATTAATTAAGCAAGGGAAATTCATTTCTTCTGTCTCCTCAAAAATCATAAAAGTATGTCTATTTTTCAATCTTTTTTTATTTAAATTCCCAAGATAAATAGCTTCATATTGAGTGTCCCCCCACATTTCCAACAAATATCTTTTTCCGTATTCAAGCTCAACCATAAATAAACACTTAAACTTCTCTATTTAAAGATAGTTATACTCTAAAATAAATTAACTATCTGTGAAATTATAAAACCAATCAACCCTAAAATACCAATTCCTATTGCAGAAACTTTAGAAATAAGAATGAATTCTTGTTTAGTTGGTTTTTTTAATACAGCCCAAACCCTTCTACACTTTTTATAAAACGTTTTTAACTTTCCCATTAAAAAGAGAGGTTTTTTTAGTTTTTAAAATTTTGTTATATCAAAATCATTGAATACGGAATTCCTGCAAGATTTTTTATGCTAGATTCATCTATAAAACCAGCTTCTTTCAAAAGAGAAATGGCTCTTGGCCCAACAATATTAAAAGTGGCATCTTCTCTAATCCAGTTTTTGCAAAAAGTTAAAATTTCTTCTTCATTCATAAGTTCTCCTTTGTAAAAAGACTCTTTTACATCTAATTGCAAATCTCCTTCTAAGAATACTTTTCCAACTAAATCTTCATCTGCAATTGCAATTATATTTCTATACGCTTCTATTAAATTTAAATAATACATTTTAAAAATAAAAATAAAAATTTATTTTATTCGTTAATAACCCTTTTTAGCTTCTTTATTTTTGATTGCTTTTTCTGCATTTTCTTTAGACATCATTGCACAAACAGTAATTCCAGTTTCAGGGCATTTACCTTTTGCAATAAATCCTCCCTTTGCAGTCATTTCAATCGTAGGATCTTTTATATTAACTTTCTTTTTTGCTTTTACACTATATCCTTGTATTGGCATTGTTATTACCTCCTTATATTTTTGTCCTTATTGGATGTTTTGCTCCACAAGCAAGACAATGAATTTTTGTTATTTTACCTTCTTTACTTAGCTCAGTATCTGGCTTTCCACATTCTTTACATAAAACAAATTCTTCAACATAATTTTCAATCTTAGGATTTATCTTTTTACTCGGTATTTTATTATTCAATACAACTTTGTCTCCTTCAAATTGGCCTTTTGTGGCAAGTTCTTTTGTCAAAAATTTTAAGATATGATCTGGATCTCTTCGTACATGAGTCGCAATTTGATTTAAATTTGTAATTATAGTTTTTTTACCTTGAAAAAATCCCTCAACTGGTTGAACTTCAAATCTCCCTCCTCTACTTTCAATAGTTTTTACTTTTTTATAAGCTAATTCCAGCATTTTTTCATAAGATTCCATTAAAGATAAAAAACAGTCTGGTTTTTAAGGGTTTTTCTTAGCCAAGATATCTTAATCTTCCTGGTCTGGGCTCAAAAATGATTCCTTCTTCAAGCAATTTTTTTATTTCTTGGTTAATAATTTCAGTTGAAGTAGATTTAAATTTCATAATTATCTCGTCGGTATCAATTCCTCCAGACTCTTCTGAATTTTTTATTTCATCTAAAATTTGATCCTTAATTGCTTTTATTTCTTTTTTATCTCCTATTGGTTTTATTTCTTTATTTCTTTTTTTTTCTAGTTCCAATTTTCTAACTAACAAATATTTAGGATCTTTTGGGGATATGATTTCTGGTTGAAGATAAATTTCATTATTCCAGTGTCGAACGCTCCCTATAACTACCACACTTTCACCTTGAGTTATTTTTTTAAATTTACGAGAGTCTTCTCCAAATGTTTTCAGTTTTATTTGTCCAGATCCATCATCTAGTGTAAAAAATAAATATTCTCTTTCCCCTTCTGGATCGTATTTATCAACTATATTTCCTACAATATTTACTCTTGAAATTTTTTTATCTCCCAAATCCAAGTAAAGAAATTTTTCTCCTTCAATAATGGGCTTACCTAAAATGACCTCTCCAATTCTTAATTTATACGCAACATTTCTTTTATATTGGTCTACCATTTTAAACAAAAGAACTCTCCTTTTAAAAAGATTTATGTGAATTTTTAAGTTAAAAACTTTTTTTAGATTCTTTGAACGTATCCTCTTCTTGGTTTAAAGATAGTTCCTTCTCTTGCCAATTTTTCAAGGGATTCTTCTATTTCTTGCTCGCTCATTTTTCCTTCCAATTCTTCAATAATTTTTTCTTCTGGAACTAGTTCTCCAAATTCTTCAATTAATTTATCTATCGCTTCTCTAACAATAAATACTTTATTTCTTTGAGAAGATTTCATTTTGCCTGAAATTTTATCTAAATCAATCATCCCTGTTTCTTCATCCATTCCGGCTTGTTCAAGAAAAAATCTAACTAACCTTATTGCTATTTTTGCATCATGTTCTTCAACTTTGTCGCTCATTCTTATTTTTGCAGAAGCCTCAGCCATTCTTATAAGGGAATTTAGTTGCCTAGCAGAAATAGGAATTGTTCTCATTTCTTGACCTTCAATCATAGGTCTATTTCGTAGTCCAACGTAAAACTCTTTTATTTTTTTTACTGCTGAATCTGTTAATTGAGGCCTAATTCTTTGACGTGCGTAAGCGATATATTTTCTAAATAATTCTTTATCAATTATCATTGGTTTAGCTTCTTTTTGATGTTCAGTTAAAATATGATCTGCAACTTTTTCATCATTACTTAAGCTAGGCAAATCTCTTAAAGTGAAAATAACATCAAAACGATTTATTAAAGCAGGAGGTAAATTAATTTGTTGAGGAATACCTTGTCCAGGATCAAATCTTCCGAATTTCGGATTAGCAGCAGCAAGAACAGCAGTTTGAGCACGAAGAGTTGCCTGAATATTTGCTTTTGAGATAGTTACTGTTTGTTGTTCCATTGCTTCATGCATTGAAGATTGATCTTGCGGATCCATTTTTTCTAATTCATCTATACAAACTAAACCTCTATTTGCAAGAACCATTGCTCCTGCTTCTAAAGACCAACCTTTTAAGTATTCATCTCGAACGACAGTTGCAGTTAAACCAGCTCCAGAAGCAGAACGTCCAACTACGTACCGTCCTTTTGGGGAAACATTTGCCATAAAGTTTAATATAACTGATTTTGCAACTCCTGGATCCCCAATCATCATAACATGAATATCCCCTCTTGTTTTTTGTCCATCTGTTTTTTCTTTTTGGACCCCCCCAAACAATTGAAGAAGAAGTGCTTCTTTTATTTCAGAATAACCCCAAACACTTGGAGCAATGCTTTCTTTCATTTTTTGAAAAACTTCTGGATCTGCGGCAAGTTCTTCAATTTGCCTTTCATCTTCTTCAGAGATATCTAGCTCTTCAAAAGTTTCTTCTAACGGAATAAGATTATTAACTTCTACGGCTAATTCAAAACGAGTAGATAATCCTCCTGTCGAAAGAGGAACAGGAACTTCTTTTAAGACTCCTATAGCTCTTACTCTTGAACCCGGAGTCGTTCTAACTTCCATTTTAGGATCCACCAAATCTTCTTTAACAAAAACATTTATTCTCTTTGGTTGTTCTCCTCCGCTAAGCATATCTGGAGCTTCCTCTATTATCAATCGCTGAGTATCCACCATCTCTTTTGAAATTAATCTGAAACCCCCCCTTCTTCCACATGAGCAACGAGTAGGTTCTCTAAATTTTTTTTCAATTTGCAAAACAGATAAAATAGTCCCACAAGAAGGGCAATCGAATTTCGCATTAACTACTTGAGGCCTAACATCTGAAGCTTGACGAATAATTCCCTCGAGAACTATAAGTTCATTAAGATGTTTTGCACGAATATTTCTTATGAGGAGTTGTTGGCTTTCAGAAATATTAAAAAGCCTCACTCGTACATTCTTTCCAAGCCCTAAATCTTCTATAGCCGTTTCAAGTATTCTCAAACCTTCTTCAGGATTTCTTAATATTTCATCAGATAAAATAGTCGAAAATTCAGTTAATTCCATGAAATCAATCATGACAACGTTATTTTCTTGTCTAAGCGAACTAGCCAAATTTTTTTTATAAAAGTCTATGAAAGATTTAGCTTCATTCATTAATTCCTCGTTTTTTGAACTAGGATCATCTTTTCTTTTTTCTTCTTTCAAATATTCCTCATTTATAGAATCCTCTACCATGTAAAAAAATAAGTTTATTTCTTTATAAAAATAATTGCATTGGAAAAAGGACTTTATTTCTTATAATTCTTCAAAGCTTGTTTAACATTTTTTAGCAATTTATCCATAGAATCTTCAAGCTGTTGTTTGTTTCTAGTTCCTGTACAAACAAGTTTTCCATTGGAAAAAAGTAAAAATGTAGCATTAGGTTCATCAAGTTTATAGACTAAACCAGGAAATTGTTCTGGTTCATATTCTGTATTCTCCATTTCAAGAGCTAAAAAGTTCAAATTTAGTTGAAGATTAATTGTACCCGAAGCAACTATATTTTGAACTGTAATCTTGGGTTTAATAGTAACATTCACATTCACTTTTTTTAATTGCTTAATAACTTCATCTATAACTTTTCTAACTTGGGCAATAGATTTTGTTCCTGTACAAACAAGATTTCCCGAAGAAAAAACTAAAACTGCAGATTCAGGTTCTTTAATTCTAAGAACAAGCCCAGGAAAAGTTTCAGGATTATATTCCGTATTAGGTTGAGTTCTTGCAAGTTTTGTAAGCGGAACAGGTTTTTCCAAAGAAGTTGTAGCTACAATATTCTGGATTTTATACTCAGATTCCTTATTAGATTTAGCAACCATTATTCTTTATAAATGAAAATGTAGTTTATAAAGGTTTTTGGTTTTTTATTTCAATTAAATTAAAATAGTAAATTTTATAAATAATGTTTTTACTTAATAGTTATGAAAAAAACAATAACTTCTAAATTCAGCGAAGGAGATTGGGTAGAATTAGACCCTTCTCTAGAAGAAGGAAGATATCATAAATTAAGTTTTGAAGAAGCGGCAGAATATAATAAAAGAAGAAATAAAGATAATTTGCCAAATCTAGTTCAGAGTAAAGAAGTTAGAGAATACTTTAGTTCTATGATGCTTCACTATCATGATCTATCTATTCTCTCGAGAAACACGGAAGAATCCATACCTTATAAATTAAAAGCAAATTTATTTGAAAGAAAGCTAAATTCTATGAATGGAAGTTAACCATATTTGAAGTTCTTAGATTTTTGTTCCAAAAAATCTTTTTCAATATCTTTTAAATCTGCAATATCATGAATGCCTCTGTCTTCTCTCAAGACAGTTAACCTAGGAAATCTCAAGGCCCACCCGGATTTATAATTTGGAGATTTTTGTATTTCCTGATAATGCACAGTAACTACTACTTTTGGTTTTATTTTAACTTCTTTACCTTTTTCAGAAATTATTAAAGGTTTTAATAATTCAGTCATTGAATTAAAAGTCAGGGGATTATTTTCGCTTTCTTTTTCTGCTATGCCCGTTCCAACTTTTCCAATTTCTAAAAAATCTTTTCCATCTTTGCAAGATAAAATAAAACTAGATAACCAACCAGATCTTTTTCCAGCTCCCCATTCCCCTCCAGTTATTACTAAATCTAATTCATTAACTTCTGGTTTTAATTTCAACATATGGCCCACTCTTCTTCCAGGCCTATATTCTGCATTTAAATTTTTCATCATAATCCCTTCTTGATTATCTTTTAAAGCTCTTTGATAAAATTCTTCAACTTCTTTTTCACTAGAAGTTATTTTCATCTTCGAATAAATTAGTTTATAAGGATGAGGCGAAATTATTTTTCTTAATAATTCTGCTCTTTTTTTAAACGGAGTTTCTAAATGAGATTTTCCATTATAGTATAATATGTCAAAAATATTAACCTCTATCGGAAGTTTTTTTTGTAATTCTTCAATACCATATTTTCTTCTTATTCTTTGCGAAATTGCCTGAAAGTCAGTGTATTTTTTTGTCTTTTTATCGTAACCAACTGCTTCAGAATCCAAAATAAAAGAATCTCCTTTTATGAATTCATTTACGTATTTTTCTACCTCTGGAAATTGTTTTGTCACATTTTCTAACCTTCTAGTAAAAAGAGTAATTTTTCCATCAGATTTATGGATCAATAGTCTAAATCCGTCATACTTGTATTCAATTGCCATCGGAGTTCCAAGCGCATTAAATGCATCTTTAATACTCGGAGATTTTTGAGCAAGCATAGCTTTAATCGGTTTTCCAACTTCTAATTTTATCTCTTCCAGCCCTTTTATTTTCCCTTTTTTAGAAATAGAAAAAACTTTTGCTAGATCATTTGATCTATCTATTGCTTTTTGAAGTTCTTCTTCATATTCCTTATTATCATTAAAGAAAGCTTTTAGAATCGCATACTTAATTGTGCTTTCTTGAACACCTATTCTTAAATCTCCTATTAAGGTCCTAGTTAAATACATTGCTTCTAACGGGCTAGCCGAGGTTAAAAGTTCTGTAATTAATGAAAGTTTTTTTGAGATAGTTCCAGAACCTTCTAATTCTGGAAGTTTTCTTAAATTCTCAATAACTTTAGTAGTGGTCAGAACATTAGAAGATAAAGTCATTTGAGTTTTTTTCTTAGTTAATTCCTTGGCAACTTCTCCTAAATCCCCTACTTTTTTCCAAAGAGAGATAACTTTTTTAGTATCAGTTCCACTAGATTTTGAAATAGCTTTTATTGTTATTTGATTTGAAATACCAATCTTTCTTTCATCATAATCGGGGTAAATATTCCCTTCTAAAAGATAAAGGATGAAACTGTCTTCTTCTTTTATATCTTTTAAAAATTCGGAAAGAATTTCTATTTTTTCTAATCTTTTGGATGTTGAAGATAGTTTATCATAAATTTCTGCTAATTTGGAGTATCTCATTTTTTATTTTTATGTTTTATTTTAATTAGGCCATATATAGAAGCTAAAACAAAAAAAGATTGCAAAATAATAAAAATAAAATCTTTTATAATTAAGCTATAAAAAAGTAGAAAAAGACCTCCAAGGATCAATAAAGGATAGGTATATTTTTTCCTTGTAATTTTATTTCTATAAATGGTTAAGTTTCCAGCTATAATAAAAATTAATCCAACAATCCCAAAAAATTTATCAATCATAAATTAAGAAAAGAGAGAGAGTTTTTAATTATTTCTTAATAAACAATTCGTTAACTTTTTCCCAATTAATTAAGTTAAAAAAATTTTCAATGTATTCTGCTCTTCGATTTTGATATTTTAAATAGTAAGAGTGTTCCCAAACATCAATTGCAATTAGGGGAATCATTCCTAAACTTATAACTGAATCTTGGTTTTTTGTTTGAATTATTTTTAACTCTCCGTCATCCCAGACTAGCCATACCCATCCACTTCCAAATAAGCTTATTGCTGATTTGCTAAATTCTTCTTTAAAATTTTCATAAGATCCAAATTTTCCAATTATAGCTCTTCCAATTTCTGATTTTTGATTAAATGGAACCTCTTTTTTTAGAATTGACCAGAAAAAATTATGATTGTAAACACCTCCTCCATTGTTTATTATTTGACTTTTTAGTTCTAAAGGCAATGCATTCAAATTACTTAAGATTTCATCCACTGGAATATCTCTAAGAGAGACATCTCCCTCTATTGCTAGATTAAACTTATCTACATAATTTTGATGGTGTTTTCCATGGTGTATCCTAATAGTTTCTTGATCCATGTATGGTTCTAAATCTTCTATTTCAAAAGGGAGTTTTATTAGTTTTTCCATTTTAACCAAATATGAAAAATTTTTCATATTTAAAAATTTTTTGGTTTTATTTTTAATGAGGAGTAAATCGAATTACCAAATATTTATCTTTAATTTCAAAACTTTGGTCTTTTTTTTCGCTAAAATAAATAGATTCTTCTTCATTAAAAAGGAATTCACTTAAATTAGAATCTGTAAGATTTTTATAATATTCAATTCCTTCTGGGGTCAAAAAGTATTCTGAAATTCCTCCAACAGAAATAACTTTGTGAGTTATTTCAAAATCATCATAATTAATTGTTTTGTAAATCATGGATTTTATATCTGCTTCTGAAGGAGAAAAGTTCATTTTTGGAAAGTATTTTTTAGATACATTTGAAAATCTACTATTTAAAGGGCTAATCAAATTAATTGAAGAAGCTACTTTTTGTTCAATAGCTTTAATTAAATTCTCCCTTGAAGGATGAATATGATAAAAATTTATTTTTTTTATGTCTTGATTTAAGGATAAAATTTCTTCTAATTGTCTTTTATCCTGTCTAACCGAGGAAATAACTGCCTTATCTTTTGTTTTAGAAATTTTACTTTGAACTCCGGTCTCATACCATCTATTTTTCTCAGGAAGGTAAATCCACATTTCTTCATAAGCAGAAGATTCAGCTATTCTAAGTGCATCTCGAATTCCCATCTCTTCATTTTTATTTACAAAATAAGCGATCAAGTCATTTCTGTTTAAAATAAGTTTATTGAATTCAATAGTTTTTTTAGTGTAAGGTTCCTTCTTTAAAGATTCATAAGTTTTTAATGGAAAAGCCCCTGCAAGAGAAAGAGCAAGTAATCCAACAAGTGTTTTCTTAAATTTCATAAAAAAGACCAGAAATAATTCTTTTTAAATATTTATTTACAAAATAGATTTAAATTTTACTTTTTCTTCATTTCTTGAATTTCTTTTCGACCTTCTTCGTATTCTTCAACTTGTTCAGGATCTAATTCAAAAAGTAAAGTTTGAAATTCTCCAACGTGTTCTTTCTCTTCTTTTGCAACTTCAAGCATAACTTTTTTAACAAGAGGATGTTTTGCTCTGGCTGCGAGCTGTTCATAAAAATTAATTGCGTCTAATTCTGCAATAATTCCTAATCTTAAAATTTCTTTATCAATGTCTTTTTGAGAAACCTTGTCAAAATCTATTGGAAATTTAGATAACATGAATCATTAAAGAAACCTTAGCTTTTAAGTTTTTCTAATTAAGGAGTTTTCTTCTAAGTTCTTCCATATTTACAAATTTTCCTGGACAGCTTTTTGTAACTCCTTTAAATTCTCTGTGTCCCAAGACCTTTTCAGGAGAAAGATTATATTTCTTTAATAGATCTTTTATAAAAAGCACTAATTTGTTCATTTGAATTTTCGAAGGATTTTTTTTATCAAAATTTCCCATTAAACAAATTCCAAGGGAATTTGTATTATGCCCATACACATGCGCTCCGCAAAATTCAATAGAGCGACCAAAAAATAAATTTCCTTTTTCATCGATAAGATAATGATATCCTATGTCCTCAAATCCTCTTTTGAGATGCCTTTCTCTTATAAATTCAGCTGAATCTTCCTCTCTTTCAGAATGATGAATAACTAAAATATCTACCTTTTCTAATTTTTCCATAATTAACTAAAAGTAAATAAGTAAATAATTATTTGCATAGAACTATAATTTATGTTTTTTTCTTATCCCTTCATTTCTCGAACGTCTTTTTTCTCCAGCTCTTACAGAAGGTCTTACTTTAGAAGTAGGATCATTGCTTCTTAAGCCTCTTGATTTTTTAGCCGCAGAAGTTAACCCTCTTTCAGGTCTATTTTGATTTGTTTTTTTAGTTATCCAATTTATCTTTCTATCATTTTTTATTTCTGATTTTAAAGGATCCACACAAATAACTTCGAAGAAATAATGTTGCCCGTCTTTTCCAATTATATAAGAATTTAAAACTTCTAAGTTTGAATATTTTTTAGAAACTCTTTGTTCTGCGATCCACTTATAACTCATTTTCAAATTTTTTCTAGTGTGCATTCTTTTAGATCTTCTTCCTTTATTTGGTCTTGGTCTTTTGTGCCCCCCCCTCTTAAGTTTAGCTCTTATAATAACAAAGCCTTTTTTATCTCTGTATCCAAGAGCCCTTGCCCTATCTAATCTTAATGGCTTTTCAACTTTTGTAAAGCTCCCTTCAGATCTCCAAAGAGTCATTCTTTTTTGAAGTTCTTTTTTATCTGGTTTTTTCCAAGCTTCTCTAATATAGGAGTACAAACCTTTTACCATAGAATACAAATAGAAAAACTATTTAAAAAGCTTTGGGAGTTTTAAAGTCACAACTTTTATAAAAGGAATTAAACTCAAAAATTTATTCTAACCGAGATCCTGTAGCTCAGTCTGGTTAGAGCGCTGCTCTGATAAGGCAGAGGTCCGCGGTTCAAATCCGCGCAGGATCATATTAATTTGCGGATTTGTTCAAATTCCGAGAAATTCTGACATCACCAATTACAAATGTTTTGATGGCACGGATTTTGAGAGCAGGATCATATTAATTTGCGGATTTGTTCAAATTCCGAGAAATTCTGACATCAC
>CALJLT010000045.1 GCA_937982425.1 uncultured archaeon
CGGCGACCACCGAGATCTACACTCTTTCCCTACGCGACGCTCTTCCGATCTTTGAAGTTTATCTTAAAATTTAAGAGCTCTTCAAAATTTTTCAATAATTCCAAAGGAAGATAAATTTGAGTTATCTCTTTTCCGTAAGTCTTTATATCTTTTTTTAATTGATTGATTTCAAAGGGAGATTGAAATATTTTTTCTTTTTCTTTTATTAAAAAGGTTCTTGATATGTTCATATTTTTCTAAAAGAAAATTGGTTTTTAAGGTTTATTGCCGTTGAGTGTCCTTATCTAGTTAAGATTAAATTTCAAAAATTGTTGGAGTTCTTGAAACATTCATAACTTTTGCTCCGTCTATTTCTTCTAAAATACCCGCACCTTCGTGAATATGGCCGCAGATTACTACGGTTGGTTTAAATTTTTTTATGGCTTTTCTAACTCCATAGGATCCAGGAAAACCTAAAAGTTCTATAGCGCTTCCTTCAGGAGGGCAGTGTGAAACCATTATTTTTTTCTCTAAATGTTTTATTGGTTTATGGGCTTTTTCTAATTCTTTAAATACTGCTTCGGAATCTTTTTTTACTCCCCAATCTGTAGTTCCCGATCCAAAAAAACCTATGCCTTCTTTTTCAAAATGTTTTGCATGTAAATTTTTTAATCGAGGATACATTTGTTCCCATTTCTTTATTAAAGATTCAGTTTCGTGATTTCCGTGAATCATTAATGTGGGTTTTTTTGCAATTGGGCTTACTAACTTTTCTTCTTTTTGACTAAACCAAGTGTGATCTCCCGCTACAATTATTAAATCTACTTTTTCTTTTTTGGCTATCTTTTCTATCTTTTTTACTAATCCCGTATCACCATGTATGTCTGAAATTGCAAGAATTTTCATATTTTTTGTTAGAGAAGAACGTTAATAAGTTTTTTGTTCTTTTTTTGTCACCAGTTATTTGAACATGAGGTTTTCAAAATATTTAAAAAGAAACAATGTTCATAACATATACATTAAATAACACATATCAAATCCAATGGAAGACAATTTTGATGTCTTCTTCCGAAGAAAACCCGCTTTGATGTTGGTTTCTTTGAAGAAGAATTCGCGGATGAGGTATGGTAGTGTTTTGGCTAAAGAAGTGGACTGCACTTATAGCCATGCAGTAAAAATACTGCAGACTTTAGAGGCTTTAAACCTTGTTGAGTTTGATAAAAAAGGAAGAATAAAATTAATCAAACTTACAAAGAAAGGTCAAGAAGTTGCGAATGCAATAGAAAACATACAGTCTCTTGTAAAGTGAGGTAGAGGTGATCGCTACCGAACTCTGAATGGAAAACTCTAGAAGTTTTTATAATTTAGAAAATTTCTAAACTTTTTTAAATAGATATAAACTAATTTTCATATGGCTCCGTAGCTCAGTCTGGTTAGAGCACTGGACTCTTAATCCAGGTGTCGCGGGTTCAACTCCCGTCGGGGCCATTCAAATGAAAAAGATAAATGAAGAAGATTCTTCTGAAAGAGAATTCTTGGTTTTAAGATACGTTTTGTTTTTTATTAGATTTATTGACTAAACCCAAATAAAATCTGTTTAATCCTAAACTATTAACATTAAAAGAACTATTTAATTCCTTTAATTTATCTCTAATTTCCGCTTCTGAATAGTCATCCACATCTCCCACTAAAACAAGAATTATTCCTTGAGAATATTCTTTTTTGTGTCCGGCAATTTGACCATATAATCTATCTATTTCTGCTTTTTTTATCTTTCCGTTTTTACTGAATTTTAATTCTATCCCAATTGCTCTTCCAATTGCAATATCGCAAAGAGAACGGCTTGATTCTATTTTTACATTTATTTTTTCGGATTGTCCAAAAGAAAAGAAATTTTGTTTATTTAGTTCCACAAATAAAAAATCTCTTAAATCGTCACGATAGTTTAATTCTTCATTATATCTCTGTTTCGGTTTCCAAATTTTTATCAGATTTATGCAGCGATTAAAAAGTGAATCTCCAAACATAAATATTTAATTCGGTAATTCTTTTTAATACTTTTCTTTTGGCCATTTTTTAAGAATTAATTGTAATCTCTTTTTGTTCTACCGCACTTAACACATTTGTAGAATTTTGTTTCAGATTCATCTGATGCTCTTGTTTGAACAGTCCAGAAATAAGCTTTTTCGTGCCCGCATTCAGAACATTTTTCATTAACTACGGGAGCTGTTGAACCCATGTCTTTCTTTATAACCGGGATTTCTTTTTTTTCATTTATCTTCTCTTTCGTGGACATTTCTAGCTTCCCTTTCTTAGTATAACCGCATCTTGGGCAAGAACTATTCTTAACTTTAAGCATTAGAACCGAACCACATTTTGGGCAAAATTCCATCCTATTTTTAGATTAATCTCTTTTATATATTTTATGGATTTAGAAATTCAGGATTTTTTGCAAAAACCTCTTTCATATTCGGGTTTTAGGTGTTCAAAGAAAATTAATTTAATCCAACCTAGATAAGGAGCTAACTTTACTTGGGCTTTTCCTACTATTTGATCTTCAGATATTTCTTTTTCTATAGATAATTGGCCTCCATTATTATCTCCTATCGTGGAAAAAGTATATCTTTCTCCATTTTGGTTTATTTCAATAACTCTATGGATAATTGGATTCCGGTAATTAGCTTCAAAAATTATTATGTCTCCTACCTTTATTTTTTCTGGTTTAACACCAGTTATGAATAGGATGTCTCCCTTATTGAATCCTTTTTTCATGGGAAATGTTTCCCAATTTTCTTTAGTCAATTTAAATTTGAAATATTTCATGTCCTGAGTTTTCCACCAAGTGTCGAAGTTTGATAAAAGGTTTCCTTCATGATACATAGAGCAAGATTCAACAATAACCAAAGGCAAACTTGTTCCGGTTGTTAAGGAGAGCAGGGGAAAAAAAATTAATTTTATAACTACAAATAAAAAAATAAGGGAGAAAATCCAACCTCTGATAGATTCATCTTTCCATACAATGAACCAAAATCTTTTTAGAAATTGCTTAAATTTGTTTTTATCTTTTATATCAGCAACTCTTTTTTTCATGATTTCATAAAGGAGAAGGGGTTTTTAAGATTTGGGAATTAGTAATAAGTTTTAAATATTCTCCCTCTTTTTTTATTTAGGTGATTAAATGAAAAGACAAATTTATCTTTATTCTTCTTTTTTCTTAATTTTAATTTTTTTTGGAGGGATTTTTTTATCTGGGGTTTCTTTTACTGGAAGAGCAGTTGATGAAGATTGTAAGGGAAGTTTTTTTGAATGTTTAGCAAAAAATGCAAAAACTCTTGAAAAACAAAATGAAGAAAAAATTTCAGTTGAAGATAAGTTAACAAATAATAATTTTTTTGAGGAACAAGAAACAAATATTTTTGAAAATGATTTTAATTCTTTTCAGTATAGAAGTAGGGATAATATGTTTTTGGGGCAAAATGATTTTCTTTTATCTGATAGAGAAAATGAGAATTTTCCTATAAATAAGGGAGAAAATATTGGGGAATACGAAGGATATATTGTTGAATTTGAAGAGAAACCTTTATTGGTTTTAAAATCAGATCTTGAAGAAGAGGTAAGTTATAAAAAGGAAACTGAAGCTCAAACTAAAGGAGTTTCTAAATTTATTTTAAAAACTTTTTCTAAAGATTCTGAAATCTTGGAAGAAGAGGCAAGTGTAAAACTTGAAAAACAAAGAGAAATTTTACAACAAACAAGTGAAAATTTTAAGGCAAAATTAGAAGAGGAATCTATAAGTAGAGAAATTATTTCTGAAGAATTTTATTTTTCTTTTAGTGGAGTTAGTGTTGGTAAATTAACAAAAGAAGAAAAAGAAAAAATTGAAAGTATGCCTGGAATTAAAAGAGTCACTCCAAATTATAGAGTAAAAGCCTTTTTAATGGATTCTGTTTCTTTGGTTGAAGCAGATTTGGTTTGGCAAATTTCAGATCCAAATAATTCTTCTTTAAATTTAACTGGAGAAGGAATAAAAATTGCAATTATTGATACGGGGATTGATTATACTCATCCTGATTTAGGATCATGTACTTCTTCTAGTTTTTTAAAAGGCAAGTGTGAAAAAGTTTTAGGAGGTTATGATTTTGTTAATAATGATTTTGATCCAATGGATGATAATGGGCATGGAACTCATTGTGCTTCTATTGCCGCAGGAAAGGGAATTTTAAAAGGTGTTGCTCCAGATGCAAAATTATATGGTTTTAAAGTTTTAAGTTCGGCAGGAGGGGGAGATTTTTCCGATGTTATTTCTGCTATTGAAAGATCAGTAGATTTGAATAACAATGGAATACCCTTGGAAGATGAAAATGATTATGTGGATATTATAAGTTTGAGTTTGGGAGGTCAAGGAAATCCAGATGATCCTGTTAGTCAAGCTATAGATAACGTTGTAAGTGCAGGAGTAATTGCAGTAATTGCTGTAGGAAATGATGGACTTTGGAATGGACCTATAGGTTCTCCTGCTACTTCCAGAAAAGCAATTAGTGTAGGTGCTTCGGATAAGAATGATTTAATGGCGTCCTTTTCTTCTAGAGGGCCGGTTCTTTGGGAAGATGCTCAAGGAAAAATAAAGTCCTTATCTAAACCAGATGTTGTTGCTCCTGGAGATGGATTTTTTAGTTCTCAAGGAATTTGTGCAGCTCAATGGAATGATGCTTGGAGCGATAGAGAATGTATTGATAATCAACACACTTCAATTCCCGGAACAAGTATGGCTACTCCCCATGTTGCAGGAGCAGTAGCTTTAATCAAGCAAGCTCATCCAGATTGGTCTCCAGAAGAAATTAAAATGGTTTTAAAAAATTCTGCACAGAATTTAAATGGAGCTGGAATTAAAGATCAAGGCCAAGGAAGAATAAATGTTCGTTCTTCTTTAAATTTTAGTAAACCTTTGATAGCTTCTTTAAATGAAATAGATTATCTTCCATCAGGCCAAATGAATATTTTGGGTAGTGCAAAAGGAGATGATTTTTATTCTTATTCTGTTTTTTATTCTTCTGATAGCAATACTTGGAATTTAATATGTTCTGGAAATAATGTTGTTGATGAAGGTGTTTTATGCTCTAATTTTGATCCCAATGTTTTAAAAGAAGGAATTTATAATCTTAAATTATCTGTTTATGGAAATAATTCTATTCAAAGTAAAGATTTTGGATTTTTCAAAATAAAGAACGTAGAAATTCTTAATCCAGATTTTTCAGAAATTTATAGAATTGGAGATCAAATTAATCTTAAGTGGAATATTTTAAATCCGTATTATAATCTTTCGAATATTTCTTATTTTGGATCAACCCCTCATTCTTATCAAGGTATAAATATTTTGAATGATTCTTTTGCAGTTTGGAATACTTCTGGTTTCAACCAAGGATATTATCTTTTGATTTTCAGTTTTAGTAGTTTTTTTGATTCTTTTTCTATATCTTTTCCTATTTATTTAGATTTAACCTTAAAAGAGGGATGGCCTAGAAAAGTCGAATTTCAAGGAAATTCAAATATTAGAAGTGAAATTTGGCCAGTTGTTGTAGATTTAAATAGAGATGGATATAAAGAAATACTTTTTAATTCTTATTTCGGATCTTCATTAAATCAACAAATAAATTTGTTGAATTATGAAGGAGAAACACTTTCTGGTTGGCCATTTTTGATAAATACTAGTTTGGGTAATGGTCCTTTATTATTGACTTCAGAAGATATTAACGGGGATAATATTGAAGAAGTTTTAGTTTTGATAAGTGGACTAGGCAGAATTTATATTTATGCTATTAGTTATAACGGAACTCTTGTTAACTATTGGGATTTTTCTGGTATTTATTCTGAAGAATTTAGTTCTTCTTTATCCTTAGCTGATATTAATAATGATGGAAAAAGAGATTTTGTTATAACTACCGATAAGGTAGTGTATATTTTTGATATTTATGGTAATTCTCTTTCGGGATGGCCGCAAGAAATAGGAGAACCAAATTTCATGATGCAGTGGGATAAGATTTCCTATCCTGCAATAGGAGATTTAGATGGAGATGGAAATTCAGAAATTGTAATGGGGTTCCCCTATTATTCATCTTCTTTTGAAAATTATAATGGTATTATTTATGTTTGGCATCATAATGGGACTATTGCTAATGGATGGCCTCAATATTCGGAAAATGCTTTTTTAAATTCTCCCGCAATAGGAGATTTAGATGGAGATGGAAAATTAGAGATTATTATGGGGGATTTGAGAATTTTTTCAGATCCAAATTTTTCTAAATTGTATGTTTGGAATTATAATGGAACAATTTTTTCAGGGTGGCCATATACTTTTGAAGAAAATATCAGAGGAATTACTTCAGGTCCTTCAGTAGGAGATTTAGGTGGAGATGGAAAATTAGAAGTAATAACATTAGTTTCACAGATTCAACAGCCTTATTTTATACTTTATTCTTTTGATTATGAAGGGAATTTAATTTTTAATAAATCTTTAATTCAAACAGGAGATTTTAGTTATTCTTCCCCAATCATAGCAGATATAAATGGAGACCACTATAGAGAAATCATAGTTTCTGGACCTAGTTTAGGAATATATGATAGATTTGGTTCTTTTATTCAATCTCCAATTTCGGGTTATTTTTTTGGAACTTCAGATAGATTAATTGTTAGTGATTTAGATAAAGATGATTTTTTAGATTTAGTTCTTGGAGCTTCCTACCCCAAAACTAAAATTTATGCTTGGAATTTAAGTGTTTTATATAATGAATCAAGGATAGATTGGCCAATGTTTATGCATGATTTACAACATACAGGAAAATATGAAAAAAATAATCCTTTACTTTCCCCAGAAGTACAATGCTTTTCTTCATCTTTAATAGGAGATGCTAATGCAGATGGAGCAATAAATTCTGCAGATGCACTTTTAATAAGCAAAGTTTTTGTTCAACTTATTCCAACTCCAAATAATATTTGTTGTTTGGATGTTAATAGAGATGGAACAATAAATTCTGCAGATTCTCTTTTAGTAATGAGATATTTTGTAGGTTATCCAAACACAGGTTATGCAGGTCAACTGTGTTCTTCCATTTAAGAGTGTTTATCTAATTGTTTCGAGGTAGATTTTTGCAAATTCCGCTGCGAAAACATACGAAACAAGGATAGCAGAAATTGTAATTAAAAGTAAAGGATAAATGTGCCTTTCAAAAAAATTGCCTCTTTTATTATTTTTCATTTAACTAATTGAATTTGGGGGTTTTTATATTTTTTTCATGCTTAAAATCGTAAGATTTAAATAGTGTATATTTTTATGTATACACATGGCAGATATATTTGATTGTAATACTTTTTGTAACAAGTGCAATAGAAAAATGGAACCTTTGCTTATTTCTAAGAATGGTTTTAACCTTAGAGCAAAAAAATGTAAAAATTGCGGTTCTTTGGCTTTGCATCCTGTTGATAAAGTTGAATATGAGAATTATATGAGGCTTAAACAAAAAGAATATTCTGTTAAAATGAGGATGGTTGGAAATTCTTATGCCGTTTCAATTCCGAGAGAGATTGTAGATTTTATGAAAGAACAAGAAAGAATGATAAACGACATGGTTCGTCTTTCGTTTGAAAATACAGGAAGATTAAGTTTAATGTTCAATACACCTGAAAATACAAATTCAAATGCAAGAGTTATTAAAGCAAGGGAAATTAAAGTTGTTAAAAACAATAAGCCGGTAATTCATACTCGGGAATTTTCTGATTCGGCCCATCCAGAGAGAAATAAAAAACAGATAATCGAGGAAAATGAAGATGAATAAAAAAGAAAAAAATAACAAAGAGTCAGTTAAGTTGAAAGTTAGCGAAGCTTTACAGGATGATGCATATAAGGGAATTGCTAGGATTGATTTGGATTTGATGAAAGAGCTTAATGTTAAGAGAGGAGAGTTTATTTCTATCAAAGGTTCAAGAGAAACAGTTGTTATTGCCGATAGGTCTTATCCTGCCGACGTTGGAGAGGGAATTATTAGGATGGATGGAATTCTTAGAAGAAATGCAGGTGTTTCAATAGGAGAAGAAGTTGAAGTCAAAAGAGCTCAAGTTAAAGAAGCAAAAAAAATTACTATTGCTCCAGCTCAGAAAGGAATTATGGTTCAAGGAGATTCTGAAAGTTTGAAAAGAGGGTTATTAGGAAGAGCAGTAATTAAAGGAGATTTGGTGGTTTTTGGAGGAGTTCAAAGAAGGAAAGATTTAATGAGTGAGGACTTTGGAGATTTTGGGGATATTTTTGGAAATTTAGAGAATCTTTTTGGAGGAATGGGTTTTGGAAATTTGGGAGGAGGAATTTCTCAAATAAAATTTTCAGTTGTTTCAGCTAATCCAAATGGTCCGGTTGTTATAACAGAAAATACTGAAATAATTTTGAATTCAAAAGCAGTTGAAGATATTGGTTCAAAAATTCCTACAATTAATTATGAAGATATTGGAGGATTGAGCGAAGAAATTAAAAAAATTAGAGAAATGGTTGAAATTCCTATGAAACATCCAGAAATCTTTAACAAATTAGGAGTTAGTCCTCCTAAAGGAGTTTTGTTGCATGGCCCTCCTGGAACAGGTAAAACTTTGTTAGCGAAAGCAGTTGCAACAGAAACAGATTCACATTTTATTTTGTTAAATGGGCCAGAAATAATGAGTAAATTTTATGGAGAATCTGAAAAGAAAATTAGAACAATTTTTGAGGAGGCGGAAAAAAATGCTCCTGCAATAATTTTTATAGATGAGATTGACGCTATTGCTCCTAAAAGAGAGGATGTTCAAGGAGAAGTTGAAAGAAGAGTTGTTTCCCAATTGTTAACTATGATGGATGGACTGAATGCAAGAGGAAAAGTAATAGTTATTGGAGCAACTAATAGAGTAAATTCTATTGATCCTGCTTTGCGTAGACCTGGAAGATTCGATAGAGAAATTGAAATTGGGGTTCCAGATAAAAAAGGAAGATTGGCTATTTTGAAAATCCATACAAGAGGGATGCCTTTGGTAAAGGGAGTGGATTTGGAAAAAATAGCTAGTTTAACTCATGGGTTTGTTGGTGCAGATTTAGAATCTTTAACAAAGGAAGCGGCCATGAATGTACTAAGAAAAAATTTGAACAAGATTAAAATTGATGATGATAAAATTTCTCCTGAGATTTTGGAAAAATTAGTAGTAAGACAAGAAGATTTCTTAGATGCTTTAAAGACAGTTAGGCCTTCTGCAATGAGGGAAGTTTTAGTTGAAACTCCTAATATTGGTTGGAGCGATATAGGAGGATTAGATAAAATAAAACAAGATTTACAAGAAGCTGTTGAATGGCCCATGAAATTTCCTGAAAGTTTTAAGAGAATGGGAATAAGGCCTTCGAGAGGAATTTTGTTGTATGGACCCCCTGGAACAGGTAAAACTTTGTTAGCTAAAGCGGTTGCGAAAGAGGCAGAAGCGAATTTCATTCAAATAAAAGGACCTTCTTTATTATCCATGTGGGTTGGAAAATCAGAAGAAGGAGTTAGGAAGATTTTTGAAAAAGCAAGACAGGTTTCTCCTTGTATTGTTTTCTTTGATGAGATAGATTCTTTAGCCGGAAAAAGAGGAGTAGATTATGGTCAAAAAGTTACCGAGAGAGTTTTAAATCAAATGCTTGCAGAAATGGATGGATTGGAACAAATGAATGATGTTCTTGTTTTAGCTGCAACAAATAGACCAGATATGTTGGATACAGCTTTACTTCGTCCTGGAAGATTTGATAAAATTTTACTTGTGAATGCTCCAACTGAAGAAGGTAGAAAAAATATTCTTAATATTCACACAAAAAATATGCCGTTAGGAAAGGGAGTTGATTTGGATTTAATTGCGAAAGAAACAGAGGGATATACTGGTGCGGATTTAGAAGCCCTTGTTCGTGAAGCGGCAATGGTTTCTCTAAGGGAAGATATAGAATCCAAAGAAGTGAAGAAGAAACATTTTGAAGAAGCGATGAAGAAAGTTAGCCCCAGCGTTACTAAACAATCAATTTCTTTTTATAAAAAGATCGAAGAAAATTTCTTGAATAAAGCAAAATCTGCACTTCCTACAGATAATGGAAGCTATTTGGGATAACTTTTTAAATAGAGTTTTTTTATTTTTTTATGGCAAAGTTAAAATTTAATCCGGAAAAATTATGGTTTCATTATGATAGACCACTTTCTTCTTCAGGAATGGAATCAAATATTTATTCAATTGGAAATGGGTTAGTTGGAAAGTGTTTGAAAGGAGAAGATTTTTTGTTAAAAGGGGATTCTGTTGAAGAGATTTTAAAGTATGAAGATAAAGTTTCGCAAGAATCATTTAAAGAAAGAATTTCGGTTCCTCAACCATATGGGGTTTTTTTAATTAGGGAGAGAAATACAGGGGAATTTTTTCCTACTTTTGTTATGCAGAAAATTTTTAGTTTGGAACCTTTTTATTGGAGTTTAAAAGATATAAGGAAAATAGAAGAAGATTCACGTTTGGAAATTGAAAAAGCAAAAAGTTTAGGTTTTATACCTTCTCTTGATTCGGGAGAATTTGCTAATGTAATTTATGGTAAAATAGATCCTTCTTTTAAGAGAAATAAGGTTTTTCTTAATGATTTTAGGTATTGGAAAAATGAAAAACTAGGTTTAATACCTCCAAAACCGATGATTTTTTAAAAAAATATTTAAATGCAGGTTATAATTTCTATTCATGCAAAAAAAATTTTATGTTAATTTTTTAACTCGAATTAGGGGAAAGGGAAATTTAGGGAAAGTTTATTCTTTTGGGCAAGGATTAGCCGGAAAAATAATTCCTGGTTTTGATTATGATTCTTCAAAAAGGATGCTATCAATAGAATATCTCAAGGCTATTGAAGCCATTTCTAGAGGATTAAAGTTACCTAAATATGAAGGTCTTTCTGATTTATTTAATTTTAAGAATTTTAAAAAGATGCCTGTTTTACTTATGAGGGATTTAGGTTCTAAATCTTTAGATAATTTATTTGGAGAGGAGTTTGATCTTGCGATGGAATCTAGGAAAAGTCAACTTGAACTGGCTAAAAAAAAGGGAGTTTGTATTTATGATCCTTTTTTATCTAATTCAGTTTGGGTGCCGGAAGAAAATCAAACTTATTTTGTAGATCCGTATCATTGGAGTTTTTTGGATATTCCTAATTCTAAGAAAAGTCAAAGTATACCTATTTTTAATTTTGAAGACGAAAGATTTTCTGAATTTGAATTTTAATCCTTTGTAGTTATGATAACTTTATCTTCTTCTATTAAAAAAGTATTTTCTGCTTGAGATACTTTTGCTCCCGAGGATTCAATTAACTGGTTAAATTGGTGAAGATTTCCATTTTGTTCTAATTGTTTTAATCCTAAAAGCGCTTTATTTCCAAATTCATCAATTAACCATCTTGAAGCAAAAGGAAGTGTTTGAAAATTGTCTTCAATTACGTTTAAAATTTCCCTTGCTAAGGGGCTTCTAATATTTTTGTTGCTTACTAAAATATAAATTCCAGAAGGTTTTCCATCGTGAACTCTTCCAATCCCGCTTGTAGCAAAAGGTTCTATTGCAAATGCGCCTTTTCCTATTTTTTTATTTGATCCATTATCGATATTTGGAATTGAAATTCCTTCGTGCAAATCATATTCTCCTAAAGAGTGTCCAGATAAATTAGAAATTGGATTAAATCCTAAACTTTTTATTGTTTCTGAAACCAATTTTCCTATTTTTGATAGATGCATCTCTTTGGAAATATTTTTTTCAACTATTTCTAATGCTTTTTTTGAAGCTTCAATTAATTTTTTATTCTCTTCAGAATTTTCCAAATCTAGGGTAAATGCAGTATCTGCTATCCATCCATCTATATGCACCCCTAAATCCACCTTTAGTAAACCTTTTGCTAAATTTTTATCGTCGTAAGAAGGAGTGTAATGTGCTGCAATTTCATTTATTGAAAGATTTACAGGAAATGCGGGAAATCCCCCTAATTCTATGATTTTGTCTTCAATTAAATTTGCAATTTCTAAAAGAGGCATGTCTTTTTTGATTATATTTTTTGCGTATATTTTTGCTTTTTTTGCAATTTCTCCTGCTTGAACTATTTTTTGTTTTTCCATCTTAAAACCATTTCTTTAAATCTTCTTGTTTTTGTCCTTTTATTAATTCTTCTGAATTTATGTTAAAAATATGAAAAATGTTTTCTACAGAGGGAATTATCTGTTTTTCTAAGTAGTAATCTATATCATAATTTCCTTTTTCATCTGGAAGTTTTACCTTTTCTCTTACTAATTTTCCTTTTTCATCTGAAATATAATATTCTATTAAACCTCCTTCAGAAATAGGAATTTGTCTTTCTTTCATTTTTTTTGCAGCAATGACGTGAGGAGATATTGATTTGTATTCCGAAATCTCTTTTTTTAATTGAGTTTTAATTATCAAATCTTCTTTTTTTACATTTCTTTTTTTTATTTTTTCAATAATTTTTTTTGTATATTCTAATGCCTTTTTTTCATTTCCTTCTTCAAGAATTAATCTTAATACTTTGTCTTGTGTTTCTCTTGAAAGCTTACACCAATCCCTTCTTACCGTTTCGAAACCCCTTATTTTTAACCGATTATTTTCGTCGATAAGGGCATATTTTTTTTTCGCACCAGTTTTTCCAGAACGAGTTGTTACCCATATACCTCTTTTAAAAAAATCTTCTAATTCTAAATGCATAACTCCAGGTAATTCTTTGTTTAATTTTTCTAGAAGATCCATTATATCTTTTTTTGATCCTTGTCCTCTTTCAAAAGCTACGGAATCTGTATCCCCGTAAATAACATTATAACCAGCATTTTTTATTTTTGAAATTATTTCTTTGTTGTATTTTCTTACAAAAGCAAGAATAGAAGAAGAAGCTTCACGAGAATTATATCTGGCACCAAAAAAAGCAATGTATCCGTGTGCAGACGCAGAAAGCAACTTGAAAGCGTTACTTCTTGCTAAAGTTATTCTATCGGGATTTTTTTTATATTCTTCTTTGTATTGTTTTCTTTTTTCAAATATCTCTCTTAATAATTCTGGAAAAAAACTTTTGTCTTTTTTGAAATAAAATATGTTTTTTTTCCCTCCTATTTCTATTTCCGGAGAAGGATGAGAGTTTTTCTTTTCTTTAGTTAAATTTTCTTTTGAAATGTTGTGGGTAATTATAATTGATGTATGCATTGAAGTGAAGTCAAACATCACGATGTTTTCATAAATTCCGGGTTTTGGTTCATATACAAATGCACCTTCGACACTTCCATAATTTCTTCTTTCGGTAATTTCTTCTTGAGAAGGTTTTCTTTCTGGAATTTCATTGTATTTTTCAAGATTATGTAAGATGTATCCTTCTATTTGTTTTGAAAGGCCATTTCTAGAAATTTCAAATGCAGGTTCTTTTATTATCTTCGAAAATTCAAATAAATCTGGCCAAAATTTTTTAAATAAATTCAAGGCCAATTTAGAATCTTGTAAGTTGTACTCATAATATTTTTCCCAATCTTCTTTTGTTAATTTTGAAGAGTGAATAATTTTGAAATCTTTTTTATTCTCTCCTAAAAATTCCTTTGACACTTCGTTTAAAGAAAGGGTTTCAGATTGCATATATTGAGAATAAGTTGTCCTTATAAATTTTAATAAATCAACATGGACAATTCCTTTTATTCTTCCAGAAGGATTCATACCCCCAGATAATTTTGGCTCAGAAAAGTCAACCCCTAAAGAAAGTTGAACTTTTAATTTTTTAGCTCTTTCTTTTAGATAGGGTAGGTCAAATAAGTCTGAATTATATCCCACTAAAAAATCTGGGTTTTGCTTGGAAATATGTTCTGAAAATTTTTCTAAAAGTTCTCCCTCATCTTTAACAAATTCAACATATTTTTTGTTGGTTTTTTGTTTTTTCCAAGTTATAACTTTTTGAAATTTTTCTCCATATAAAGAAATCATTAAAATTTCCCCCTTTCCAATTTCTAATGCGTCAGTTTCAATATCGTAAGCTAAAATTTTAGGATTAAATTTTTTTTCAATTATTTTTTTAAATGATTCTAAATGAATTACAAAAGTTACATTTAAGGAATTATCAATTCCCCCAAATTCAGAGGAGTTATTTAGAACTTCCCCTTTTATTTTATACCATTGTAGAGGTTCTATTTTCTTTTCAATAATATAATGAGTTATTAAACCTAAATCGTATCCTCTCTTTTTTTGTATTAATTTTGAGTCTATTCTTTCTGAAATTTTTTGTAAATTTTTATAATTTGAAGTGTAAATTTTTAGTGCATTTACTTCTTTACCTAAAAAGTTTTTTTTCTTTATTTCTATATTTTCAATTTTTATTTCTTTTTCTTCAAATTTTATATTTTTAATTTTTTCAATTAAAGAACCAATTTCTTCTTCATTCAAATTTTCCTTTAAAATTGCCCAAAAAAAAATATCGCAAGAATCAATTATGCATATTTTTTTTCCGTTTTGATCTCTTCCAAAAATTTGAATAAAATTTTTTTCTTGAAAATCAAAAGGATGGTAATCTAAGGGAATAAATTCAGTTTCCATTTTTAATTTATTAGGTTTATTATATATAGTTTATTTTCTTTATAAAATTAATACTTATAAAATGTTTTTTAAATTAAACAGCAAGGAATAACTTTTTATATTAGTTTCTTATTTTATATTAGATTTAGAATGAAAAGAAAAGAATTAATAAAAAAGTACATAGATTTTTTTAAATCAAAAGGCCATGAGGAAATTCCTAACTATAGTTTAATTCCTGAAAATGATCCAACGGTCTTATTTATAATCGCAGGAATGCAACCAATTGTTCCGTATTTATTGGGGCAGAATCATCCATCAGGAAAGAGATTAGTTAATGTTCAGAAGTGCATAAGAACTGTCGATATAGAGGAGGTAGGAGATGCATATCATCACACTTTTTTTGAAATGTTGGGTAATTGGTCATTGGGGGATTATTGGAAATCTGAAGCCATAAAATTAACTTTCGAATTTTTTACGAAAACTCTGAAAATTCCGCTTAATAAGTTGGCAGTTACTTGTTTTAAGGGCAATAAAAATTCTCCAAGAGATTTAGAATCTATTGAAATTTGGAAAAATTTAGGTATTCCAGAAAAAAGAATAGTCTTGCTTGAAGAAAATTGGTGGGGACCTGCAGGACAAACAGGACCTTGTGGGCCAAATACGGAGATTTTTTACTGGAAATTAAATACTCCTGCTCCAGAAATTTTTGATCCAAAAGATGAAAAAAATTGGGTTGAATTAGGAAACGATGTTTTAATGGAATATGTAAAAAATAAGGAAGGTTATCTAAAAGCTAAGCAAAAAAATATTGATTTTGGAGGAGGAGTTGAAAGAACAATTGCAATCCTTCAAGGATTTGACGATAATTATCTTACTGAAGTTTGGAAACCAATAATCAAGGAGATTGAAAAATTATCAAATAAATCATATTCTGAAAATAAGAGGGAAATGAGGATAATTGCAGACCACATCAAAGCTTCAATTTTTATAATTGCAGATGGAATTAGACCAAGTAATACTGAACAAGGATATATTTTACGAAGGTTAATTCGTAGAGCTATCCGTTATGGAAAATTAATTGGACTTGAAGATTTTACTAAAAAAGTGGCATATCCCGTATTTGAAATTTACAAGGATTACAAACATTTAGAAGAAAATAAAGATAAAATCTTACAAGAATTGGAACAGGAAGAAAAAAAGTTTAATTTAACTTTAGAAAGAGGATTGAATGTATTCAAAAAAATAATTAAAGATAAAAAAGAAATTTCTGGAAAAAATACTTTTCTTTTATTTCAATCTTATGGGTTCCCAATAGAAATAACAGAAGAATTAGCAAAAGAAAAAAATATAAGAGTGAATATTTCTGATTTTGAAAAAGAGTTAGAAAAACACCAAGAACTTTCAAGAACAGCTTCTGTTGGAAAATTTAAATCTGGATTACAAGATGATTCTGAAAAGACAACTAAATTGCATACCGCTTCGCATCTTCTTTTAGCAGCTTTAAAGAAAATTTTAAATGATTCTTCAATTCATCAGAAGGGTTCAAATATAACTCCAGAAAGGTTAAGATTGGATTTTAATTTTGATAGGAAATTAACAGATGAAGAAATAAAAAAAATTGAAGAAGAAGTTAATTCAAATATTAGAAAAGAATTGCCAGTAAAGCGTGAAGAAATGTCTTTGTCAGAAGCCAGAAAATACGGAGCAGAAGGAGTTTTTGAAACAAAATACGGAGATAAGGTTTCTGTGTATACTATTGGAAAAATTTCGAAGGAAATTTGTACTGGCCCTCATGTGGAAAATATAAAAGTATTGGGAAAATTTAAGATAAAAAAAGAAGAAAGTTCTTCTTCTGGAGTTAGGAGAATAAAGGCTGTTTTAGAGTAATTTAGATCTTAGAGTAATTTTAATCTGTCAATAAAGTTTTATATACTTTAAATTTTAAATTACCTTATGAAAAAAGTTAATGCACTTTCTTTTGGAATTTTTTTGGGTTTTGCAATTGGATCTCTTGTGGGGGTGTTTGTAGGGATGATTCAAGGAGACCTTGCAGTTTGGCTTGCAATTGGAATTGGATCTGGAATAGCTTTGGGAGCTAGCATAGGTTATGCTTTTGAGGATTTGAGAAAAACCAAAAGATTTAAATAATGTTATTTGTTAGTAGTAACATGGAAGAGAATGAATATATGAAAGGCGTACCAGAATGGGAAAAATATTACACTCAACTATCTAATAAAGTTCTAGCGAGAGAATTTCTGAGTTATGATCCTGATGAAGATAAAGACGGAGGAAGAGGAATTTCTTTGGCAGAGGTTGTTAAAAGGAGATCAAAAGAGTTGCCTCCCGAAATTTGGGCAAAGATAAATTCTTTAAAGGATCCTCAAAAAAATTTAGTTATTTTTTATTTAGATGCTAAAAAGAAAGGATTGGGAGGAAATAACCTTACTCTTGATTTAGCCGAATTTTTAAAAGAAAAAGGAATTTACAGACTAAACATTGCCGAAGGTATGAAAATGAATCTTGATGATATGCATACTGCTCACAATATGAGACAGATAAGGGCTGCTTTTATGCAGAGATACGAAAGAGGTCAAGAAATTTATGGAAATTTTTTAAGAGAGTATCATGGTAGAAAAGGGTTAAGTATTTAATTTCTATTTTATATTTTAATTTATGGGATTGAACATTAGAGAGATTGTTTCTAGAAAAGAAATTGAAATTTCTAAACTTAAAGGAAAAACACTTTCAGTAGATGCATTTAACACTCTTTATCAATTTATTTCAACTATTAGGCAATATGATGGAAGTCCGCTACTAGACGAAGAGGGAAATATAACTTCTCATCTTTCTGGAATTTTTTATAGAAGTGTTGCTTTACTTTCAGAGGGGGTTAAATTGATCTATGTTTTTGATGGGGAAGCCCCTAAATTAAAGAAGAAAACACATGAAAAGAGACAAAATCTTAGGGAAATTATGAAGGAAAAATATGAAGAAGCAAAAGCAAGTGAAGATACAGAAGGAATGAAAAAATATAGTTCTCAGCTTATAAGATTAAATGATGAAATGATTGAAGAAAGCAAGGAACTCTTGCAAGCTTTGGGAGTTCAAGTTGTCAATGCCCCTGGAGAAGGAGAAGCACAAGCATCTTACATGTGTGCTCAAAAAAAAGTGTATGCTTGTGTAAGTCAAGATTATGATAGTTTGCTTTTTGGTTCCCCTGTTTTAATTAGGAATTTAACTATTTCAAGAAAAAAGAAAACTGTTTCGGGTTATGTTGAAGTTTTACCAGAAATTATTGAAATTGATTCTGTTTTAAAAGAATTAAAAATTAATTTAGATCAATTTATTTGTTTAGGTATTATGGTTGGAACAGATTATAACCCTAAGGGAATTCCCAGAATAGGACAAAAAAAAGCTTTGGAAATTGTGAGGAAGTATGAGAAACCCGAAGAAATTTTTAGTTCAATAAAAGAAAAAATAGAAGAATTAAATGAAGAAGATTATTTTGATTGGAAAGAAATTTTTAATTTAATTAAAACTCCTAACGTTAAAGATGTTGAAGTTGAAATTCCTTCTTTTGATTTTGAAAAAGTTAGAGAAATTTTAGTTGAGAGGCACGGTTTTAATAAAGAAAGAGTTGATAAGCAACTTGAAAGGTTGGAAGGAATTAGGAAAGCAAAACAGCAAAAAGGTTTAGGAAGTTGGATATAGTGTAGTCATTATTTTGTAATAACATATAGTAAAACTTATAAAGTATTCTTTCTTCAATTTTTTATGGAAGATAAAAATTTGAATTATATTATTTATGGAACAAATTTTGCAGCTAAATCTTTGATAAATGCTTCTTCTAATTATTTGGGAGAAGTTGGTTCTAAAATAAAAGATTTTAGCTCTAGCGTAGGGGGAATTGGTCATATGTGGGGGCCAATGATTTTTACAGCAGTAGATTTTTTGAGTAAAGCTGGAGGAAAATTAAATAGAAGTGTTAAATCAGCCGGTACTCTTTTCTATGGAATTCAAGCGGCAGCAGATTTAGTTCAAATTGGAAATGGGCATTTAGAATATGTAATCCCTTTATTTTTTGATGGTTCTATGGCTTATGTTGCAGGTAAAGATGCAGTTCAGGGCTATTTAAATAATAAGACTGATCCGATTAAAGATTCAGTTGAAACTTGGAAAGGATTAGAAAAGAGATTAAAGAAAAAGTGATTTTTATTTTAATCTATATCCTTGATTTTTTGCTATATTTTCTATTGCCTTCATTGCCTGGATGTAACGATGTCTTAATTTTCCATCAGGAGTTCCAATTGCGGGTATTTTCCCTTTATTTTTTCTTTGAATATCCCTTATTTTTTGTGAATAAAAATCATATTTATTTTGTAATTCACTATCTGATCTAATTCTTGTTTTCCTTGGACTTATTATAGAGGTTCCAGGAGAGGCACTTTTTTTTAATAAGCAAAAGAATATCCAGATTAAAACTAGAACAGTCCCAATAATTATCAACATGGTGTTTGTACCATAAATTCCCAGTGTGATTATTATGATTCCTGCGATAAAGATTATAGGACATATTTTCCATTGGTGATCTTTAAACATATCAGGACCAATTCTGGTTCTTTCTTTTTTCAAGCAGAAAAAATCTAGGATTAAGAAAATTATTCCTAGGACCACAGATAATTCCCATTGGTAAACTAGTTTAAAAAATCCTACTGCAAAGAAAACTCCTCCAGTAATTGCAAGAAGAGCGCAAAATCCAAATAGTAAAAAGATTAAGATCATCAACCCAATAACTATCCAAGGAAGCATTGTGTAAAAAGCATTTTCACTTATACCCAAACTAAAGAAAACGGTTCCGACGCTGAAGTTTGAACGGACTAAACCATAAATAACAAAGAAAGAAATTCCTATCGAGAGAATAGCTGCAGTAGTTCTGTCACTTTTGAAGAATTTTTTTAGTGAAAACATACACATAGCAAACACCATTAAGAAGGCCATTGCTAAAGCAATTAAATCAATATTTAGGCTATCAAATAAACCCATAGGAGAAAATCTTCCATATCCCCCATAATAGAGGTTGTTTGAATATTGGTCGTACCTTATATAAGCGCTTGCAAAAGCTAAAGAAAATATTGAAGCGACAATTACAAGACCTCTTTTCATTAAATTATTAAGTTTTTTGTGTTTTTAAAATTATAGAATCTTTTATATATTTAATTTATGATTTAAATTTATGAAACAGAAGGCCTATACTATTTACGGAAATATAGCGGTCGTTAATTTTCCTTTGGATTTTAAAATCAAAGATAAAAAGAATTTTGCAAAGGAAATTTTAAAACTAAATAAAGGTGTTCGTACTGTTTTGGAAAAATCAGAAAAATTTAAGGGGAGATTAAGAAAGCAAAAAACTTCTTGGATTTTAGGAGATAAGACTAAAGAAGTTTTATACAGAGAAAATGGATGTGAATTTAGGTTTAACATAGATGAAACTTATTTTTCTCCTAGACTTTCTAATGAAAGAAAAGAGATTTCAAGTTTAATGAAGAAAGGAGAAAAAGTTTTTGTTTGTTTTGCAGGAGTGTCTCCGTTTTCAATTGTAATTGCAAAAAATTCAAAAGTAGAAAAAGTTTATTCTAATGAAATCAATAGGAAAGCAAACGAATATGGGGAAATTAATATTAAGAGAAATAAAGTCCAAGAGAAAGTTGAGCTTGTTCCCGGAGATATAAAACGTGTTGCTCTAAAATTAGTTAAGGAAAAAAAAGTTTTTGACGTGATTGTTATGGCAAGACCTCAATTAAAAAATACTTTTCTTGAGAATATTTTTCCTTTAACTAAGAAAAAAACCAGAGTTTACTATTATGATTTTTGTAAAGAAGATGAAATTGATTCTAAAATTCAAATGGTTAAGGAAATTGCTTTTAAGGTAAAGAAAAAAATTAAAATTTTAAATGTAAAAAAAGCCGGAGAAATTGGTCCGTTTAAATTTAGGATAAGAATAGATTTTATTGTTGAAGATTAAGTAATTCTTTGAAATCTAGTTCAATTTCTTCTAAGGAAGGTTTTATTCTTGTTAATCTTTTTGTATTTCTTTTTTTTATTGGGGGTTGTAAATCCATTAAACGATATAAATCAGAGATTCCATATTCAGATCCGCTTGTTTCAATAAGATATCCCCTTTTTGGAGTTCTTTCTAATCCATATAATTCTTGAATACTTTGATAATTTGCAATCATTATAATTTTAGTTTTTTATATTTTAAAAATGTTCCTATTTTGTAGTTATAACTCTTTTTTAATATCTACCGCTGTTGGGGCTTGTCCTCCATGCCAAGTAAATCTAGGTCTTATTCTCATAGGGTAAATTCTTTCAGAATTATCATCTAAAATTATAGCCGATCCCTTTAATCCAGGAAGATCGTTCATATAGCCTTGAATTGTATTTGTTAGGTAACTCTGCATCATGTGGTTAAGAGCTTCAATATCTTGCTTGGAAGTAACACGATGAGAAATTACGATGTCCGATTGAGTTATAACATCAGTATGAATTTTTCCGGGTTGTTGAGTTGCTAAAACCACAGATATTCCTGGTTGCCTACCTTCTCTCAAAATTTGAACTAAAGCATCAGTTGAAATCACTTTTTCATCTTTAGGTAAAAATTCATGCGCTTCATCTATAAATAACCAAATTAAAGGAGTTTCTTTTTCTTCACCTTCTTTAAAATAATCCATTCTTCTTTCAAGGTCTTTAATCTCTTCTATTTTTCTTGCGGACATTCTTTCGTTAAAAAGTTTTCTTGAAATTAAACTAATTACTAATGCTCTTACATTAAAAGCTCCTATTGAATTGTATACACTTAAATCTAGTACGCTTGTTTTTCCACCTTCAATCAAATCTCTTATTTTTGTAGGAGGTATTTTCTTTTTTGCAAAAATTCCCCAGTTATTAGCAGTTTGAAATAATCCTACCGCCGCATTTATTATCTCTTTTTCGCTTTTCTTATCTTTTTCTAATTCAGAAATTATTTCTTCAATGTCAAAATTTTCTTTTTCATTTTTTAAATTATTAAGTGTTCGATCTATTAAAACAGAAACAGGGTTGATTAGTTCAAGTCCGAAAGTTATTATCCAATCTTCTGCACTTAATTCTGAAACACTTAAGGCAAAAGGAAGGTCAACCGGAATTTTTTTTTCTAAAAAAGAGTCATAATGTCCGAAAGGAACAAAAATTTTAACGGGAAGTTTTTTTGGTTTTAAATTCCATTCATGAAGCAAATCTTTATCTTTTTCATTTTCATATTTCATTGTCCAATATATTCCCATCGTGTCGAATATAAGAGAGCCTATGTTTGAACTAACTTCTTTAGGAAGATTGGACATTTCTTCTGTTAATACTCCCATTGTGTAAGATTTTCCAGATCCTCTTTTTCCGGCAATTAAAATTACGTGGCTTCTTGCAACATCAATAAAAATATTATTCGATAAAGAAGTATATTGACCCATTTTAACGTAACCTTTTCCTACATTAATAAGTCCTTTTTCCTTGAAAAATTTTTTATCACTCTCATTTCTACCAATTATTATGTCATAAGCCATGTTAGTTCTAAGAATTGCGTGTTTTTAATTTTTCTTATTTATTAAAATGCAAAAAATCTTTTATTTTTGAATTTTTTGGAAAGTTTTATAAAAGCTTTTTATTTAGAAAGGAAATGAGTGAAGATAAAAAAAGGGCTGAAGAACATAAAATTGCACATAAGAAAAAAAAACTTGATGTTTGGAAAGTTACTAGTTTTGTTTTAATTGCTTTTATAATTGTTGCTGGGCTTTTTATTGTTTTTTCTGGAGTTTCTAAAAATAAAGTTGGAAATATTGCTTCCGCTTATGTTGCTTCACAATTAGGTTATGATAATGAGGTTCAAGGAATTAAAAGTCATTCAAAAGATTTGTATGAAGTTTCTTTAGTTATTGAAGGTAATGTGATTCCTGTTTATATTACCAAAAATGGAAATAGTTTATTTAGCGGATTTTATGATTTAAGTGATTTTAATCAAAATGGAGTTAGTCCTTCTAATAATAATCCTGTGAGTACAGATGTTCCAAAATCAGATAAACCTGAAATTGAATTATTCCTTTGGGCTTATTGTCCTTACGGTGTTACTGCTCAGAGTCCATTAGCTGAAGTTGCTAATTTGTTAAAAGGTAGCGCAAACTTTAAAGCTGTAATGTATCACGATGGGCACGGAGCTTATGAAAAGCAACAAAATATGATTCAAGAGTGTATTCAAGTTGTTTCCCCTGATAAGTATTGGGATTATGCTACTTTGTTTGTAGATGAAATTTATCCAACTTGTGGAGCTACAAGAGATATTGATTGTGATAAAACAGAATCTGTGAGAGTTATGAAATCATTAGGAATAGATTCAGACGCAGTTTTAAGTTGTGTTCAAACTCAAGGTCAAGCTTTGTTCGACGCAGATAAGGCTAGAGCTCAAGCATTGGGAGTTCAAGGTTCGCCAACACTTGTAATAAATGGAGTTATAGTTAATGCTGCAAGAAATGCTGAAGCTTTCAAGAGTTCAGTTTGTAGTGCTTTCAATAACGCACCAGAATTATGTGCAGAAGCTTTATCTTCAGCAGGCGCAACAGCTGCAGGTAATTGTTAGGTTTTATTAGTTAATTTTATATAGATATTTTGTTTTCCTAGCCTATAATGAAAAAACAATTCCAGAATATTCTGATGTTTCTTGGAGGGGTTTTTATTTTGGCATTTTTATTAATTTTGGCAATTTTAATTTTTCCAGCCAAGTATTCCCTAGAGTTTTATCTAGAGGATAATTCTACTATTGATGGGTTTGTTTATTTTGAGAAAGAATTTATTGGAACTACAAATAATGGATTAATTAAAATTTCTGAAAATAAGATTGGCCCTGGAGAATTGGCTTTTGTTGGGATTGATAAAGAAGGCAAGGAATATACCATTTATTTTGATATGATAGAGGAGGATTATTTATCTTACTATATCTCTTTTATCATAACTAATGAAGATATAACTTATTCTCAATTAGATCTTTCTCAAATTAATGAAACTATCTTAAGAGATAAAATCTTTAATTTAATTAATAAAAAAAGAGATGAATACCAAATTCAAGAAGTTAGAAGGAATATTCTTTTAGATAAAGTTGCACAAGATTATGCTGAAGAGATGATTATTACAGAATTATTTGCTCATGAGCCTTATGAAGGTTATGGTCCAGGAGAAAGGTTGCAAAAAAAAGATATTTTTTACTTGTCTTTTTCAGAGGTTCTTTCTCAAACATATTTTTATCAAGAAGAAGAGTTTGTTTCTGATGTTGTGGAGGGATGGATTAAGAGCCCGAGTCATCGTTCTACAATTTTGGATTCAGGAAAACCAATTTATTGGGAAAGTTTGGGAATAGGGGTTTCTTGTGAAGAAAATGAAGAAGGAATTGTTTGTTATGTGGTTGGTCTTTTTGGAAGATTAGAATCTTTTTTTTCAGATGAACTAAGAAGAGATTATTATATTCCTTATGAGCTTTATTCAGAAGGATTAGGGTTTAGTTCTCCTGTAAATGCGAAGATTATATTCAACTCTAGTGAAAAAATGGATATACTTTTATTGAAATCAATTGAAGACTATGAACAATTGTTAAAAGGAAATTCTTACGACGAAATTTTTCATAAAAAGGGGATTAATTTTTATGAAGAAGAAATAGAATTAATCGAAGGGTATATTCTAGTCCCTCATGCAAGTGTTAAAGATAGTGATTATAATTTAACTATAATATATAACTACTAATTAATATTTATTCAAATAAATAATTTCATCAGAATCTAACTTAAGTTGTTTTTGTATTGAAGGATTTGATTTTATTATCTTACTTATTATTCTCCAGTCTTTCATTGTTAATTTAATTGATTTGTGTGTTTCTTTTGCATATTTTTCTGCTATTGTTTTTTTCTTTGCATTTCTTTGATTATTTAACCATATTTTTAAGATTCTTTCTGGTTTTCCATATTTGTAAAATCCTTTCTTTTCCACATCTCCTTTTGCCTGAGATATTCCATAACTTAAAAAGAAATTTTCGTAAACTAAAAATCTCCAATATTGTTGTTTGTAAATCCTTCCTTTAAAGAGGTCAACTCTTGCAAGTTTTTCATACGCATTTTTTAGTTCAACTCCAGAATAAACTTTTGGAATATTTTCTTCCACCCAGAGAATTATCTCATCTATAGGCATATCTATTTTATCAAAAGTGCCTAACATTTCTATTGAAGCTTTATCCTGAAATATTTCCCTTAAAGAATTAAATATGTCCGTTTTTAGTTTTCTTTGTTCAATAATAAATTCTTCTGGTTTTTCCATGGAGCTTGCAGTTTGTAAATCATTTATTGCTGCTCGCATATCACCTTTTGAATTTATCACTATTTGATTTAAGGTTTTTTCTGGAAAAAATATTTTTTCTTTTTCAAGTATTTCATTTAGAAAATTTTTTTGAGTTGATGGACTGATAGGTTTTAATTCAACTATTTCAGAAACTTTTCTTAGATCGCTTAGTTTTTTTGACCATAAATCGTTAGATGTGCAAATTATGGGATGGTCTGTTTCTTTTATTAGGCTTATTAAAGTAGTTAGTCCTCCTTTATCTACAGCAGATATTCCGTCAACTTCATCGACTAGGATTATTTTATTTTTATGAAAAAGAGATTGTTGTTTAGTTGCCGGATTTAGAGTTTCCATTAGCTTTTCTTTATTTCTTAAATCTGAGGAATTTATCTCAAATATCTCAGACTTTGTTTCTTTTTTTAGGGCATGAACTATGCTAGTTTTTCCAACTCCCGGAGGTCCATTAATAACAATAGATTTTTTTTTATTTGGAAAATTTTTTAAAAAAATTAATATTTTTTTTATTGATTCCTCTTGACCTCTTATTTCAGAAATTTTTTGTGGCCGGTATTTTTCTGTCCATTGTATCATTTTACTCCTTTCCCATTCCAGCTAAGACAAAACTTGCTAGAAGAGATTGCAATTGAATAAATGGATCAGAACCTTCAACTATTCTAAATTCGATTTCTCCTGTTTTTTCAGTTAGTCTTACTTTAATATCTGGTTCTATTGGAAGATTCCAAAGTTCTTTTTGAATAGTTTTTATAACATCTTGTCCAGATACAGATTCTTTTAACATAACATCCAGCAATTTATCTTTTGCTCCTTGAAAATCTCCAGATAAAGCGTAATCTAAAATAACTTTAATGTCTTTTGGTTTTGCTTCAGATAGTACAGTCGTGATTAAATCTTTAGTTATTCTAGGAGATATCGAAGCTGTGGATTGTAACAAGTTTATAGATTTTCTACAATCTCCTTCACTTCCCTCATATATTGATTCTATTGAGGGGTCATCAATTTCTATTTTTTCTTTTTCCGCTATTTTTTTAATGACTTTTGTAACGTCTTTTTTTTCTAAAAGTTTAAACCTAAAAGTGGCGCATCGGGATTGAATCGGATCAATTATTTTTGAGGAATAATTGCAAGATAAAATAAATCTACATGTTTTTGCATAATTTTCCATAGTTCGTCTTAAAGCCTGCTGAGCTTCAGGAGTTAAAGCATCCGCTTCATCTAAAAAAATTATTTTGAAAGGAGCACTTCCCAAGGATTTTGTTCTTGCAAAATCTTTTACTTTTTCTCTTACTGTATTTATCCCTCTTTCATCAGATGCATTTAATTCAAGGTAGTTTTCTTTCCAATTTTCTCCAAATAACTCTCTTACTACAATTAAGGCTAAAGTGGATTTTCCTGTTCCAGCAGGCCCAGCAAATAATAAATGAGGGATGTTAAGGGAATTTGTAAGAGCCTCTATTCTTTTAACTATTTGTTCTTGTCCAGCTATTTCGTTAAATTTTGTAGGCCTATATTTTTCAGTCCAAATTTCAGTTGTCATATTTTGCATAATCACATATTTTTTATAAAGATTGTTATACTTGTTTCTAATGACTATTTGTCTAAAAATTCTGAATTAGATAATTTTGATTTTTCATATTCTTTCATTCCGTCTTCAATAACTCTTTCTATTTCTTTAATCCCTTTTGCAAAAATTTCTAAATTATTTTTTGATTTCAAAAAAGTATTAAGAAGATATTCCTCTACTTTATTTCTTCCTGTGGTTCCTTCTGAATCTAATCCCATATTAAATAATATTATGGGGAGTTCTCCAATGACTAACCCAACACAACACATTTTATTTATAATTAAATCTACAACGTATTCTTCCATGGTGTCTTTTATTGCTAAAGAGTAAATTTCAATATCGTTTTTTTGACCAATTCGGTCCAATCTACCAATTCTTTGTTCTACAGACATAGGATTCCAAGGAAGGTCATAATTAATTAATGTTTTACAAAATTGCAAATTAAGTCCTTCGGCTCCAGCGTCGGTGCAGATCATTATTTGAGATTTTTTTCTGAATTCTTTAATTTTTTCATGCTTTTCTTCTCTTGAAAGCCCTCCTGTAAATTCGGTTATAATTAAATTATATGGTTTTAAATTTTCAGTCATGTATTTAACTGTTTTAGGATGCTTAGTATAGATTAGAATTTTTTCGGAAGGATTACTTTTTAATTTTTTTTCTATGATCTCTTTTAATTTTTTCATTTTAGAATCTATTTTTATTTGTTTGCAATCTTCTAAAATTTCTTTTGCAAATTCTCTTGTATTTTGGTGGTATTTTTCATTTTTAGAAATTTTTTCTAAAGATTCTATTGCAGAGGCTAAAGAACTAGTCATTTTTGGAAGAAGTGAAAAAATAATTAATCTTCCGTTTATTTCAGATCCATTTATAGAAAAATATTTTTCTTTTAGTAATTCACTCATTTTTTCATATATTTTTCTTTCTTCTTCAGTTTGAGAAATTTGAACTATTTTTGGAATTCTTTTTTTGTAAATTATTCCGGTTTCAGCACGTCTTCTTCTAATCATGACTTCTTCTAATTTATTTTTTAATTCTTTTGAATTTAAAGGGTGTCTTTTATTTCCATTTTGTAAAAATTTTTTTCGGAATTCTTTTATTGTCCCAAGGTGGCCTTTTTTTAATAAATGAAGCAAATTGTAGAGTTCAAATAAGTCGTTTTGAAAGGGTGTTGCAGTTAAAAGAATAAATCTTTTTTTTTGAAGTTTATCTACAAATTTCCATCGAACAGTATTCTTTTCTTTAAGTTTATGGGCTTCATCAACCATTAAAATATCCCAATCTATTTCATGTGCTTTTTTATGTTTAAAATTTTTAGTTTTATTTTCGTATGTTTTTATTCTATCTATAGAAGCAATTGCAAAATGAGTGTTTTCCCAATCTTTTTCTTTTTCAATTATTTTAAAATCCAAATCGAATTTATCTTTTAATTCATTTAACCATTGAGTAACTAAGGATGGCGGCGTGATTATTAGTGCTTTTTTTACAAATCCTCTCTCTATACTTTCTTTTAAGACTAATCCAGAAGTAATTGTTTTTCCCAATCCAACTTCGTCTGCTAAAAGGGCAGAACCCCCAAAATCTCTTAAAATTTTTATTGCTCCTTCTATTTGGTAATTCAATTTTAAAGATAAATTTTTGCTTATTTTTTCATAACATAGTAATTCATTTATTTCATTATCTCCTGAAATTTCTTCTGCTTTTATTTTTAGATTAAGTAAATTAGAATGTTCAAATTGTTTTTTTTCTAATTTCTCAAAGAAGTTTAAATCTTCATTAGAAAACGATTCTTTTATTTGTATTTTTTCCATTTTAATAAAGAGGAAAAAACTTCCTTTGTTTTTAATAGTTACGGGTTTTAAGAAAGTTTATATAATTATTTTACTAATGCAGTATATGAAAAAAGAGATTACTTTAGGAATTATAACCTTTTTCCTTATCTTATTAATGGCCTATTGGTTTATTCCCTTTCAAGAGGTAGAGTTTAGTTTAAATAGCGATCCAAGCTTTAATTTAGGAAATGTTTCTTCTGAAATGCAATTTTATCCAAATATGAGGTTTCCCTCTAAAGAAATTTCGTATAGAATTTCTGAAGATTGTATATTAAGCAAGAAAAATAATATGGAGCGTGCTTTTAAAATTTTAGAAAATTCTACTATTTTAGAATTCTATTCGGTTGAAGAAGAAGAAGAAATTAGTATTTTTTGTGAGGAGAAATCTAAATTTAGCGAAGATAGTATGTTTATTGCAGGAGAGGGTGGGCCAGTTAAAATCCTTCCTTTAAAAAATTTTAATGTTATTTTGAAAGGAGAGGTTTTGCTTTTAAGATCTGTTGAGTGTGGTTTTCCTTTAGTTGAAATGCATGAGCTTCTTCATGTTTTAGGCTTTAATCATTCAGATAATCCTAAAAATATTATGTATCCAGTAGTCAAATGCAATCAAGAAATAGGAGATGAAATTCCTTTGAAAATAAACGAGCTTTATTATTCTCCAAGTTTACCAGATTTAGAGATAAGTGAAGTTAGTGCTGAACTTTATGGAAAATATCTTGATATAAACATTTCTATTAAAAATCAAGGGCTTTCTGAATCTGGAAATTGGAAATTGAGTATTTTTTCTGGATCAAGCGAAATAAAATCTTCTGAATTCGAAGATATAAAAATAGGGAACGGTTTATCAGTTAGTTATGAAAAGATTTGGGTACCTAAAATAAAAATAGAGGAGCTTTTGATTGTTGTTGAAAGTTCTAAGCAAGAACTTTCTTTGGATAATAATCAAGTACTCCTTAAAAAAATAAAAAATTAATCTAATCCAAGTTCATCAATGTCTTCCTCGAGTGTATCTTCCAACATCTCTATTCTATCTTCTTCGTCATACATTTTTATATTTTGCAAGTTTAATCTTGCACCTCGTTTTTTATATTTTTTTTATAAAATTTTAGTATATAAAGTCTTCTGTTAATTTTTGTATGTTATTTTCGAGGGCAAAATTTATAAATGGTTTTTTTCACTGCATCTATTTTTCAATATATGAACAATAAGAACTTTTAAAAATGAATATGTCGTAAATTTTTTGTAACCATCCATAGCTCAATGGCAGAGCGCTTGGCTGTAGATATCCTAAGGCGGAGTGTCTAGTAAGATATACGATGAAACCCTAAAAGTCAAGAACTAAAAGGCATAGCAGTGCCCGAGAGGTTCCCAGTTCGAATCTGGGTGGATGGATAGTGGGGGCCGAATGGCCCTTTTCTTTTTTAATATAAAAAAATAAAAAATAAAATTTAGAATCTTATTTCAGTTTGAAAGTTGCAGAAACTGAAGCAGATATTGCTTTTTCTGAAGGATTAATTTTAGCCATTGAAATTGACCTAACTACTTCTTCTTTTGAGTCCATTCCAACTGAAGAATAAGCGTTCCAAGGAGAATACCCAAAATTATCTACATATACATTAACTAATTTTCCTAAATCCTTATCAAATCCTTCTGCTAAAGATTTTGCTTTTACTTGCGCATCTTTACTTGCCAATTTTATTGCTTCAGATTTATATTTGTTTTGAGATTCTTGAGTTAGTTCAAAATTAATGTAGTTTATTGAAGTATTTGAAATTACTGCTGAATCAATTGCTATATCTAATTTATCCAATTCTTCAGAAGGAATGTTTATCTTAAGATAATGGGTTGCCTTGTATCCGTTATCTTTTCTTATTCCTTCATCCCAAATGTAATCAGGATATACGTTGAAACTTTCAGTTAGTAAATCTTTAGGATCAAATCCTCCAATAACTAATTCAGAAAGAAGTTTATTGTAAATTTCAATGTTTTCCTCTTTTGCTTGAGAAAGATTATCTCCCTTTGTTTCAATGTTATAATAGACTACAATTAAATCTGGCATAGCTTTAACTTCTGCGATTCCTTGAACAGTTATACTTTGGTTTGAATTAACTGGTTTAAACATTATCAAAGCAGTTATTGCAATAACTAATATCACTCCTGAAATAATTGCTGTGCTTATAATTGTTTTATTTTGATTTTTCATTTGAATAACCTCCTTTATAACTTTCTCCAATTTAATATAGAAATAATTAATAATGCAATTAATCCTCCTGCTAAAAACCAAGTCCATAAAGTTGGAGGAGATTGATTTAATGAATTTTGTATTATATCTTGAGGAGTAGATGCTAATTTTAAACTTTCTATTTCAAAGGATTCAGATGCTAAATTTCTAGTTTGATCTAAGGAAAATTTTATTTTTTCATAAGTCCAGATTAAGAAACTTAATGAACCAACTAAAAAAATTCCTGGTAATATTGAATTTATTTTCTTTTTTATATTTGAATTTTTGGGAGAGATAATTATTGATTTTTTAGAAATTTCATATAGGATTATTTTTTTTCCTTTTTTACTCCAAAAGAAATTTTTTCTTTTTTGAATTAATTCTGCTTTTATCAACTTTTTGATATTATATTCTATAGTGTTTAATGGAATTTTGAGTTTTTCAGATAAATCTTGCTGACTTGCTTCATTATTTTCAGAAAGGTAATCTAATATTTTTTTACAAGTTTTATTTCCTAAAATTTCTGCAATGTATTTTATTTTTTCGTCGTCCATAGAGATTAACATAAATTTTTCTTCTACCATTCTATTTGTTGTAAAAACTAATATTTAAATGATGCGAAGAGTTCAAATGAAATTGAAGTGATTGGTAAGTTATTTAAATACAAAAATATTATATTATTTATGATTGATTTAACTTTATTTTATTCTGTCTTGGTAATTCTTATTATTTGGGAAGCTATTTGGAAGGGAATCGCACTTTGGAAAGCGGGAAAGGGAAATCAGCTTGGATGGTTTGTATGTTTGTTCATTTTTAATACTGCAGGAATTCTTCCAATAATTTATTTAATTTGGTTTCAAAAAAATAAAGGTTCAAATAAGAGGAGATAATATTCATGGCGTCTAAAAAGGGTAAAAAGAAGGGGTTTTTTAGTACTTTAAAGGAGGAAGGGAAGAAGATTTACGAATCTTTAGATGGGGCCAAAGTATCTTCTTTTTTAAAGGAAGAATTTCTTGGAACTAAATTTAAAAATTCTTTAATCGAAATTATAAGAACTGAAGTTAAAGAAGTTAGAAAAACAATTGTAAAATCTATTGCATTTGGAATTCTTCTCTTCTCTGGAATTGTTATGTTGATAGTTGGTCTTGCCGAAATTTTAGCTAGAATTTTTCCTTTACTTTCTGGAGGTTATAGTTATTTCATATTTGGAGTAATTTTAGTTTTGGTCGCTTTTTTAATTAAGATTTGGAAAAGAAATTGAGATTAATTTAAATAGGAGAAAAGATTTATTTTAAGATGGAATTTGAAGTTGTTTTTTTTAGGCTTATTTTAGTTTTTATTTTATCTTTTGCATTTGGGCTTGAGAGACAATTTTCTCATAAACCGGTTGGGTTTGGAACCTTTATTTTTGTTGCAGTTGGTTCTTGCGGGTTAACTTTGACTGCGATAGGACTGGGATATGACAATCCAATTCCGCTTTTGGCAGCGATAGTAACTGGTATTGGTTTTTTGGGTGCTGGAGCTTTGATAAAAACTACGGATAAAATTTTCGGATTTACAACTGCAGCCGGAATTTGGCTTTTTGCTATTTTAGGATTGGTTGTTGGTGTGGGAAGTATAAAAATTGCGCTGATCTTGTATGGAATGATTTGGTTAACTATCTTGACTAATCGATTCTTAGAAAAAGGATGGCTAATTTCTTATCAAAAAAGATTGGAAATAAAAATTAAAGGTTTAGATAAAGAAAAGAAATTGGACGATTTATTTAAGGAATTTAAAATTAAGAAACGTAGGCTTCTTCATAAAAAGGTAAATAAAAAAGAGGAAATTTTAACTCTTCATTATGTTTTTGAAGGTTCAGGAAAAAATATGCGTGCGTTTTTAGATAAGGTTGAAAAAGTTCCTTACTTTATGGAATTCTCTTTTGAGTGAACATGTTTATAAATTTTGAAATTAATTCAATAATATAAAAAATGAAAAAAAAAGGTCCAAAAATAGATAAAGGTCAGTGTAGAAAAATACTAATTTTTGGGGGGAGTATTTTTATTTTTTTATTTTTATTTATCCTTATTTATCCTTCTGACTATACTAATTTTACATTTAATTTTT